>JBGSIK010000146.1:0-6469 GCA_041742575.1 Candidatus Krumholzibacteriia bacterium | reverse complement strand
GGAGACGATCGAGCGCTTGGAGACCGAACTCGCCGGGGAGTTGCGCGCGTTGGAGGCCGCCGCCATCGCGGGCAACGGCAGCGCCATCGCCCGGCACGCTCGCAACAACGACCGCCTGAAAGGCAACATCGAAGCTGCCTACGAAACGCTCGACCGCGCGACACGGGAGTTCGAGGATGCGGCACGCGTGTACGACGATCGACTCGACGCGTTATCGGCCGAAGATTGACGCCCGATTGCAGCCGCCCGATTGCGGTTCGACACCCTCGCGATAACCCGGTATACTCCGACCACCATGACCGCGCAGGATATGAAAGGTAAGATCTGCCTGGTGACGGTCGCCAACTCCGGCCTCGGACGAGCGATCGCCACCGGATTGGCCGGGCACGGCGCCACGCTAGTGATGGTTTGCCGGAATCAAAAGCGGGGCGACGCCGGGCGCCGCTATATCACAAAGATCTCCGGCAGCTCCGACGTTCATCTCCTCATCGCCGATCTCTCCCGGCGGCAGAATATCGTCGAACTGAGCGAAACCTTCAAACGTCAATTCCGCCGTCTGGACGTGCTCGTCAATAACGCCGGGATACTGACGCGCACGCGGCGGCTCACCGAGGAGGGTTTCGAAGCACAGTTTTTCGTGAACCATCTCGCCTATTTCCTGCTTGCGAACCTGCTCGCGGATACCTTGGTGGCCAGCGCCCCATCACGGATCATAAACGTCGCCTCGACCGCGCACAGCCGCGGCGTGCTCGACTTCGACGACCTGCAAGCGGAGAAGCGCTACGACGGATGGCAGCAGTACGCAAACACCAAGCTTGCCAACGTCATGTTCACGTACGAGCTCGCCCGCCGCCTGGAAGGCACAGGGGTCACTGCCAACTGCCTGCACCCCGGAGTGATCCACACCAACTTGCTCCGCAATTATTCCCGTGTGCTCGATTGGTTGTTTCACCGCTTGCGCGGCTTTTTCCGGCAGCCTGAAGAAGGAGCGGAAACGGCGCTCTACCTGGCGGTGTCGCCCGAGGTGGCTGGTGTGACGGGAAAATATTTCCGGGACAGCCGGACCTGCGGCACTTCGCATCAATCGAACGATCCCGACATACAGAAGCGGCTCTGGGACGTGAGCGAGATGCTGGCCGGAACCCGCTCCGCACCTCCGCTCGCCCGCTGACGAACCAGGGCCTTCTCTCCACATCCAACGATCGAGCCCGACTGGCTAGCAACGCGCGGGTCCTATCGCCGATCACCGGAGGCGCACCGGACCAGGGGCCGGCCAGCCACACCGGGTCGCTCGGGCACGGCTCCCTACGACCTACCGTGCCCATCGCATCTCCGTGCACGACGGTCGCCTCGGTTGTCGGCTCGCACATGGACCGAATTATTATTGCTCGCCGACAAACGGCCCGCTCGCCCCGATGTGGCCGCCCGACCCCTCGGACTGCGCAGCGCGCGGGTGGCGCCGACGGGCTCGTTGTCTCGAACCGCCGAGACTAATCGTTGATCGAATTCTTGCGGTTGGACTATGCTCGCGCGGGAAGCGACTGAAGGCGCACCCCACGGCTCCGAGGCCGTGCGCGCGAAGAGGAGCCGCAAGATGCCGAAGCGCCCCCGACCGGCATGTTATTGGATATATATGCTGCAGTGCGACGACGGCAGCTACTACACCGGATACACCAAGAACGTGGCCCGGCGTTACCGGCAGCACATCGACGGATCGTCCGGTGTCCGCTATACCCGGACGCGGCGGCCGGTCCGTATCGCCCAGTGCTGGCGTCTGTTTTCGTCCGTGGGAACGGCGCTGAAGGTAGAGAGTTACATCAAGCGCCAGTCGCGTCCGGCCAAAGATCGGCTGGTGGAGTGGCCCGACCGGCTCCGGCCGATGGCCTCGAGCGCGCTCGGACTCCGCTTGCGTCTCTACACCACCAATCCCGTCGTCGTGGAGGACCGCGCGCGATCGCTCGCCCCGGAAGCGGTCAAACGCGGCGACGATCCCTTCGCCGGATCTCCCCCGGGGAACCTCTGAAGGTCCGGTTGCGAAAGCCCGGCCGGATCAGATCAGGTCAGAGCACACGCGGCGCGACGTCATCCACAGTCTCACGCGAACATGAGTTACAGCGTGAAGGCGATGAAGAGCCCGCGGTCCTGCCGCATGATCCGTAGCAGCACGGTTTCGCCCTTCTTAGCGTTGCCCAACACCTGAGAGAAATCGGCCTGGTTTCGGATCCGCTTCTTGTTCACGCCCACGATCAGATCGCCGACATTGAGCCCCACGCGCGCCGCTTGGCTCGCCGGATCGATGTCGACGACGACCACGCCTTCCAGGGACCGCTTCAGGCCGTAGCGTTCTGCGGCGCCCTCGTCGAACGGTGCTATCTGGAAGCCGAGCAGGTCGGCGAGCTGCTCGCTCCCCTCCGTGCCGATCTCCGCCGCATCGAGCGTGCCGAGCTCGACCGTGATCGTCCGCTTCTGGCCGTCGCGCAGGATTTCCAGCTCGACTTTCTTCCCGGGCGCCATGGACGCGATCTCGTTGCGGAAGCGGATCGTGTCCGTGATCTTCTTGCCGCCCACTTTGAGGATCACGTCCTCCGGCTCGAGACCGGCTTTGTCCGCCGGGCCACCCTCGGAGAGATCGGAAATCAGGACTCCCTCGGCCGACGGAAGGTCCATGGCCTTCGCCATGGTCTCGTCTACATTCTGGATATACACGCCGAGCCACCCGCGCACCACCGTGCCATGTTCGATGATGGATGTCATCACCTGCCGGGCCATGTTGACCGGAACCGCGAACCCGATCCCCTGATATCCCCCGGTCCTGCTCGCGATCGCCGCGTTGATGCCGACGAGTTCGCCGTCCAGGTTGATCAGCGCACCGCCGGAGTTACCCGGATTGATCGCGGCGTCGGTCTGGATGAAGTCCTCGTATTCGGCAAGCCCGACGTTCGACCGGCCCTTCGCGCTCACGATGCCCTGCGTCACAGTGTGCGCGAGATTGGGGCTCAAGGGACTGCCGATCGCGAGCACCCACTCCCCCACCTCGAGCTCGTCGCTGTTGCCGAACGGCATCGCGGACAGACCCTTGGCGTCCACTTTTATGACGGCGATGTCTGTTTTGGGATCAGACCCGATCAACTTCGCCGCCATGGTGCGGTCGTCGGAGAAGCGCACGAAGACACTGTCGGCCTCTCGGATGACGTGGTTGTTGGTGATGATGTAACCCTCTTTAGACACGACCACGCCGGACCCCAACCCCGTTTGCCGGTATTCCCGTTCCTCCGGCTGACCGCGCCTCGGACTACCGAAAAACTCGGAGAAGAAATCCTCGAACGGACTTCCCGCAAAACCCTGCCGGACCTTCAACACCCGCTCGGTGAACACGGTGACCACGGTCGGAGTGGACTCTTTCGCGACGTCGACGAAGGCTTGGCTCAGGTCACGGAGCGATCGAAGGGGTCTGTCCGCGGCGGTGGCCTGCTCGCCCGCCAACTCGGGAGCGCCAACCGCCTCCGGCCGCGTCGATGAATTCATATGCGAGAAGACCGTCGCCCCGATTACCAAACCGATGACGACCAGCAACACGCCCCCCAATTTGGTGCTTCTGGACATTTTCTCCTCCTGTATTTTTGCCACGGATGATTTCGTTGAATAGGAATAATCGACTTTTCGATCCAATGAAAAGCCGCGCGCGCACGCCCTTTCGCAGCACGTCGTGAGCGCTATAGTCCCTTATACAACACAAGTCCGCCCACGATCCACCCGCCGGCACGGAACCGGCCGGATTGCTTAGAACGACGTCATCCGACGTGCGTCCAGAGCGCGGTCGACGCGCGCGATGGTCTCCATCAGGTGCGCGTTGGTCTCATCGTCCAGACCCGGTTTCTGCAGGGCGGCGTTGGCGGTATCGCGGATCCGGCGCAAGTTCAACCGCGACAACTCTATCGCATCGGGCGGTGTGGCGGCGAACGGGGTGACGACTTGCTGGATGAGCTTGTCGAGGTAGATGCGCTGCAGGTTCCGTTGCAGCCCGGCGTACTGCCCCTGGGGACCGGGACCGGCCGCCCATATGGCGCTGGTGAGGGCCGCGTACAACCCCGAGAGCTTGAACGGCTGTTCGACCTTGTACTGGGCCTCGATCACCCTTTGCTGCAGCAGGGGGTTCATGAGATGCGTCAAGATCGCGTTCTGGACGGACCCGATCCATAACGACATGGGGAAATCGAACCGGCGATCCGGCTCGAATGGGTTGTTCTCCCAATCCCGCTGCTTGTCATCCATCAGTTTATTGAGAAGATCCGGCGAAATCGTCCAGGAGTCTGCCGAAAGCGCGTTGCCGACGATGTACTCGAGCGCCTTCCGCTGATCATCGGGGCTCACCGGTTTCAACGGTAGGAGTTCACCCGGATCACCCTTGTGCGGGCGGGCAGTGTACTGTCCACCGATGTACTTGATAGCCATTGTATTCGCGAGGTACTTCTGGAGATAGATTACCTCCACCGCGCGTCTGAGCTCGACATAGTTGTCCCCGTCTGCGACCACACGGTCCTCGAGCTGCCCGCTGCGCAGCAGGTTGTCGCAGATCGCCATGCGGCCCCTGGCCCACTCCAACGGATTGTCGCTGAGATCGAAGATGTTGCAGCGTGGGTCCAGGGCGTGTTTGGGGTAGGTGTCCTCGTCCGTCCCGTAAAGGTACTCGTTCTTCCAAGATTGGCTCGCGATCTTCTCCAGCTCCGCCTTCTGCTCCTCGGGCGTCTGGCCGGGCACGTCGCTATACCCCCACGTGATCGCCCAGAGATCGTAGGTGCCGAGACCGGGAGAGAAGTAGTAACCCTGATTGTTCGGGTTGACGGACACATTGACCGCCGCGTAGTCCATCACGGACCCGGTCATCCCGATCCGGTCGATGGCCTTCTTGTCGTTGAGCTGGCCGTACGGCGTGGCCGTCGAGCTCTTGAAGTTGTGGCGAAGTCCGAGCGTGTGGCCGACCTCGTGCGCCGCCAGCCACGTCAACGCCTCACCCACGAAGTCAGTGGGCAGCTCCCCGCCCGGAGGCAACATTCCCCTGCCGAGCATGGCAAGACGCAGGAAGTTCCCGTTCATGGCGGTGAGCTTATCGATTTCACAGCAGAAATGCTGGTCGCCGCGGTGCGCCGGGCTGTCCGCCATCGTCACATCCTTGGCCCTCTCCTCTTCCGTCATCCAGAAATCCCGAAGCCCGGGGTCCACGTCCATGAGCGCATCACGCGGCCCGGCGTAATAGCGGTAAGCCTGGCCGAAATTGGCGATCGTGCTGTGTTCGATGAGTACGTCGGAGTCCAGGATCTCGCCGGTGCGCGGGTCCGTTCGGAAGGGACCAATCGCGCCGTAGAGCGGCTGGTCGGACACGTTCCACCGGATGGTGTTGTAGCGGGCGTCCTCGGGATCGTACTCGGGATCCTCTTCCGGCGTCGGAGCCGGTTTGGCGATAATTGCATTCACGAATCCCGCCGCCTCGAACGCTTTCTGCCACCACTCAACCCCGGCTTTGATGTAGGGAACGTATTCGTCGGGCACGGTGCGGTCGATATAGAACAGGATCGGTTTCTTGGGTTCGGACATCGTCGCGTTCGGGTCCTTCTTTTCGAGCCGCCAGCGATTCACGTAATGGACCATGAAATCGCCCGATTCGGTCTCGCGGAAATCCTTATGTACGGTGGTGAAGTAACCGATTCGATCGTCTTCGATACGCGGTGCCATCGGCTCTTCGGGAAGCCTTCGGATGCTGTGCTGCACGCCGACTTGGACGAAGCGCGGATCGGGAACGCTGGGCAAGTATAGCCTTTCAGGCTGGCTCGGATTGTAGACCAGCCGCGTGTCTATCTCGACGTTCGCCGGGTAGGTCTTGATCGTATGGTAATAAGATGCCTTGGGATCGAGCCGGACCGGCTGCCTGAACAGCGTGTTCATGGCGATGCCCACGCCGGAGATGTCGGAAAGAAAGAACTCGTTCACCTCGACGAGTATCCGCTGGCCTTTGTCCTTTTCGCTCGCTATCGGGATCGAGGCGATGACCGAGGGACTGAACGTGAGATCGATCGCTTTCTGGAGCGGTTCGTCGCCGGGCGCGCGAAACAGCGCGCCCAAGCGCCGGATCTGCAGATGGTCTTCGTGCCGGTGGAAGTCGAACATCACGTCGTCCACCGGCAAGCCCCCGAAGATCGCATAGGCCCCGATACCCTGCGAAAGGCTCAGGATGGACAGGTAGGGGACGTCCATCTGGTCCTTCGTGAGCTCGAAGTACACGTCCTCTTGCTTCGTCCAGATCTTGATGAGGCCATCGTGGGCGGTGGCGTCTTTCAGAACCAGGTTCCAATCTTTGTACTTGCCTTTGGGCTCCGGCGCTTTTGGCGCTTGCTTCGCTTTCCCTCTGAGTTTTTCGGCGTACGGGTATCGGATGTGTTTCTTGTTCGGCTTGGTTTCGTTCTTTGCCGGTGCG
>JBGSIK010000145.1:0-3212 GCA_041742575.1 Candidatus Krumholzibacteriia bacterium | reverse complement strand
CATCGCCGCCTCCATCTGTTCGTCGAGCGCACGGTCCTCGGCCGACGGGTCCGGGGCCGGATAGAGCTCGAGGTGGACGCTCGCGTCCGCAGCGGCGTCCGTACCGATACCACGCAGCGCAAGGTAGATCTCCTCGGCGATGAAGGGCGTGAAGGGCGCCAGCAGCTTCACCGTACCGTCCAGAACGGTAAAGATGGTGTGATACGCGGCCGTCTTGTCCGGCCCCATTTCTCCTTTCCAGAAACGGCGCCGCGACCTGCGGACGTACCAGTTGCTGAGCTCGTCGAGCACGAACGTCTGCAGGCAACGGGCGGCCCGCGTGGGGTCATAGGAGTCCAGGTGCTTGGTGACCAATCCCGCGGTCGCGTGGAACCGCGAAAGGATCCAGCGGTCGAGCAGATTCGGTTCGCCGATCCTGGAGGGATCGAAAACGTACCCATCCACGGCGGCGTACATGGCGTAGAACGAGTACACGTTGCGCAGGGTCCCCAGAAGTTTTTGTGCCGACTCGACCACCGCCTTGCGATCGAAGCGGGTCGGGACCCAGGGCGGGCTGGTGGTGGTGAGATACCAGCGCAGCGCGTCGGCGCCCTCGTGGCTCAGGAGGTCCCACGGCTCGACGGCGTTCCCGCGCGACTTCGACATCTTCTGCCCGTCTTTGTCGAGGACGAGCTCCGTGCACAGCACGCTCCGATATGAGCTCTCGCCGGTGAGGAACACCGAAATCGCGAGCAGCGAATAGAACCACCCGCGCGACTGGTCGATGCCCTCGCTGATGAAGTCGGCCGGGAACTGCCTCCGGAACAAGCCCTCCTCGTCGAACGGGTAGTGGTACTGCGCGAACGGCATGCTGCCCGAATCGAACCAGACGTCAATCACTTCCTTGACACGGCGCATCACCCCGCGGCACGAGGGACAGTCGAGCTCGATCCCGTCCACCATCGGCCGGTGCAGATCCAGGAGTGATTCGTCCGCGGGGAAATTGCGGGCCATCTCCTTGAGTTCCCGGATGCTCCCCACCGCGTGCTTGTGGTCGCAGGACTCGCATATCCAGATGTTGAGCGGAGTACCCCAGTAGCGCTCGCGCGACAGCGACCAGTCGACGTTGTTCTCCAGCCAGTTGCCGAATCGGTACTCCCCCACCTCCCGCGGGATCCAGTTCACCTTCGCGTTGGCTTCGATCATGCGTTCTTTGAATGCGGTAGTCTGGATATACCACGACCGGCGCGCGTAGTAGACCAGCGGAGTGGCGCAGCGCCAGCAGAAGGGATACGAGTGCCGGACGACGGCGGTCTTGTAGAGCTTCCCCTCCTTCGCCAGGGTCTCGATGATCTCCGGGTCCGCGTCTTTTATCCGCCGCCCGGCCCACGGCGTCACGCGTTCGTCGAAGGTGCCGCTGGGGGTCACCGGCTGCAGCAGCGGCACGCCGGCGGAAACGTGCAACTGATAGTCGTCCTCTCCGAAAGCGGGCGCGATGTGCACGATTCCGGTCCCGTCCTAGAGGCTGACGAAGTTGCCGGCCACGACGCGGAAGGCCCCTTTCTCATCCGCGAAGAAATCGAACAGCGGTTCGTACCTCGCCCCCACCAGCTCCGCCCCCTTGAACCGATCCACGATCTCGAAGGGGCCGTCCAGCACGCCCACGAGCGCTTCGGCCAGAATGAGGGTCTCTCCCCGGTAACGTACCCTGACGTAATCGAAGGCCTCGCCCACCGCGAGCGCGGCGTTGGATACCAGCGTCCACGGCGTCGTGGTCCAGACGAGGAAATGCTCGTCCGCATCCCGCCGCTTGAATCGGATGAAGACCGAGGGGTCGCTCACATCCCTGTAGCCCTGGCTCACCTCGTGGCTCGACAGCGAGGTTTCGCAACGGGGGCAGTAGGGAACGATCTTGTGTCCCTCGTAGAGGAGGCCCTTCTTCCAGATCTCTGAGATGATCCACCACACCGTCTCGATGTAGCTGTTGCTGCAGGTGACGTAGGGATCGTCCATTTCCAGCCAGTACCCGATTCGCCTCGTGAACTCGACCCAGTCTCGCTCGTATCGGAGCACGCTTTCCCGGCAGGCCGCGTTGAATTCGGCCACGCCGAACGCTTCGATCTGCTCCTTGCGCTTGATGCCCAGCTTGTGCTCGACCTCGATCTCGACGGGAAGACCGTGCGTGTCCCAGCCCGCTTTTCGCACCACGCGGTAACCGCGCATCGTCTTGTAGCGACACACCAGGTCCTTGCACAGTCGGGCTATGACGTGGTGGACGCCCGGCTGCCCGTTCGCCGTCGGAGGCCCCTCGTAGAAGACGAACCGCTGCGACTCCGGGCGTCGCTCGACGCTCTTGCGGAACACCTCGTTGCGGTCCCAGTAGGCGAGGATCGCCTCTTCGGCTTTCGGTGTGTCATCGGCCGAGGATAGTCTCGTGATTGCCTTGTCGTTCATAGATTCGCCGCTAGGTTCGTTTCAGGTATTCGATGATAAGTCTTCTCAGCTTCGGCTCCGCCCGCGCGGCCGTGGCGATGATCCTCGACAGGTCGGAGGGCTCGAGCGCGTCCGGCAGGCACAGGTCCGTGACGACGGCCAGGCCCAACACCCGCATCCCCTCGTGGATGGCGACGATCGTTTCCGGCACCATCGACATGCCCACAACATCCGCTCCGATCCGGCGCAGGAACCTGTACTCCGCCGCCGTTTCCAGATTGGGACCCGCGACCGCAGCCAGGACGGCCCGCCGCACCGGAATGCCCACTTCCAGCGCGAGCGTCTCGAAGAGTTCGCGCCCCCGCCGGTGGTACGGCTCCGACATGTCCGGGAAACGAGGCCCCAACCTCTCGTCGTTCCAGCCGATCAGAGGGTTGTCCCCCATTAAATTGATGTGATCGGTGACGACCACGATGTCGCCCAGTTCGAGATGCGGGCTCATACCGCCCACCGCGTTCGCGACGATCACCTCTTCGGCACCCAGCGCGCGCATGACCCGCACGGGGAAGGTCACCTCTTGCATGGTGTAGCCCTCGTAGTAATGCAGGCGTCCCTGCATCGACACCACGGATTTACCTCCCAAGGAACCGAAAACCAGGTTGCCTTGATGGCCGGCGGTTGTTGATTCCACGAAATGCGGGATCTCGGTGTACGGGATCGCCACACCCTCCCGGATGTCCCCCGCAACTTCGCCCAGCCCGGTGCCGAGCACCAGACCGAACTGAGGCTTCACCTTCGTC
>JBGSIK010000144.1:0-8550 GCA_041742575.1 Candidatus Krumholzibacteriia bacterium | reverse complement strand
CGGCGGGAAGCTGGAGGAGATGTGCCGGGAGGACGGCGTGCCGTTGTGCAAGATTCCCGGCGGCATGCCGCCGCGGGCGGCCATCGGGTACTCGTTTTTTCCCATGCTGCAGATCGTGCGTGCCGCGGGTGTGGCCGAATTCGACGACTCGGAGTATGCGGAGGGGCTCGATGCCGCGAGGGACCTCGCGCGCCGGTACGGCCCCGATTTCCCCGACAACCGCGCGCTGGAACTCGCGAGAATGATCGAGGGGAAGATCCCGTTCGTGTACGCGGCGCCGGGACTGTTCGAGGCCATGGCGAGACGCTGGGTATGCCAGTTCAACGAGAATAGCAAGACCATCGCTCACTTTGCGCTCTCGCCGGAGCTCAACCACAACGAGATCGTGGGCTGGCAGAATCTGGGGGACGTGCTGGAAAGGATCCTCGTGATTTCGCTGGAGGACAGGGAGGACCACGACATGACCCGCCATCAGACCGAGGTCGGGCTGGGCATCAGAGGGCGTCTGGCCGCCCACGTCGAGCGTATCGACGGCGGTGACGGCGGCCGCATGAAGCGGATGATAGCGGCGTTGATGCTCGGCGACTTCACCAGCGTCTACCTGGCCCTGCTCTACGGTGTGGATCCGACGCCGGTGGAGAAAATCGATTACCTCAAACGGCAACTGTCGGCGCTTGGCGCCCGGCGGGCGGCGAAGGACGGGGCCAGTTGATCGCCATCATTCCAGCGGCAGGCGTCGGCACCAGGTTGCGGCCGCACACGCACTCGCTGCCGAAGGCGCTCTTGTATGTGGCGGGAAAGCCGATCATCTCCCACATCCTGGATGATGTCGTTCCGTTGGGAGCGAGCAGCATCGTGATGATCGTGGGGTACAAGGGTGAGCTGGTCCAGCAGTACCTCGAGAAAGCGTACCCGGATCTGAATCTCAGGTTCGTAGTGCAAGAGGAGCGTAGAGGAATCGGCCACGCGGTGGACCTCACGAGGGACCTCGCGGGCGCCGGCGAACCGCTGCTCATCATTCTCGGCGACACCATAATCAAGACCGACCTGGAGGCCATCGTCCGATCCAAGACCAACGTCCTCGGCGTGAAAGAGGTGGAGGACCCGCGGCGATTCGGCGTGTGCGAGGTGGGCGAGGGACGTATCACCGGCCTCGTCGAGAAGCCGAAGTACCCGCCGTCCAATCTCGCGCTGGTCGGCCTCTATTATTTCGTGGATTCGCGCGAGTTGTTCAAGGCGCTGCGGGAGCTGATCGAGAAGGGCGTGATGAATCACGGTGAATATCAGATCACCGATGCGCTGCAGATGATGATCGACGGCGGGTCGCGGTTCGTCCCCTACGCCATAGATGAATGGTTCGATTGCGGCAAACCGGAGGCGATGCTGGAGACGAACCGGAAGTTGCTCGAGGAGCAGGCGGGAAACGCACCGGTGATCGAGGGCTCGGCCGTGGTGCCGCCCGTCGCCATATCGCCGGGGGCGCGGATCGTGAGCTCCGTCATCGGCCCTTACGTTTCGATTGCGCACGGAGCCTTGGTGCAGGACTCGATCGTGAGGGATTCGATCATCGCGGAGGATGCCACGGTCAGGAGTGCGCTGCTCGACGGCAGCCTGATCGGGCCGAAATCGACCGTCAGGGGTGTTTTCCAGAAGCTGGACGTCGGGGATTCGAGCGAGATCGGCTTCAAGTAGGCCGTCGAATCGACCAGCCGAAGGTATCGAAGAAGAGTCCCATCGGGTAAGGAGGATCGAATGACACGCAAACGGTTGTTCACATCGGAGTCGGTGACGGAAGGACACCCGGACAAGATCGCCGACCAGATTTCGGACGCGGTGCTGGACGATATCCTGGATAAGGATCCCAAAGGCAAAGTCGCGTGCGAAACGCTGGTGACGACGGGCCTCATTCTCATCGCCGGCGAAATCACCACGAGCGCCTATGTAGACATACCCACCATAGCGCGCGGCGTCGTCAAGAACATCGGGTACACCGACGCCAACTACGGGTTCGATTACCACACGTGCTCGGTGCTGGTCTCCATTGATGAACAGTCGCCGGACATCCGCATGGGCGTCGACAGGGAAGGGGCCGGAGATCAGGGAATGATGTTCGGCTACGCCTGCCGTGAGACGGACGTGCTCATGCCGCTTCCGATCATCATGGCGCACCGGCTGGCGGAGCGGCTCGCCCACGTGCGCAAGAACGAACCCCACATGCCCTACCTGCGTCCGGATGGCAAGACTCAGGTGACCGTCGAGTACGTGGGGGGGAAGCCCCGGCGGATAGACACCATCGTGGTGTCGACGCAGCATTCGGACGAGGTGGACGAAGAACACGTCGCGGCCGACGTGAGAAAGCACATCGTCGCTCCGGTGATGGATCGGTTCGGCTTCGATCCCAAGGGTGACTTCAAGCTGTACGTCAACCCGACCGGGCGCTTCGTCGAGGGTGGGCCCAAGGCCGATTGCGGTTTGACGGGCCGCAAGATCATTGTGGATAGCTATGGAGGTACGGGCCACCACGGAGGTGGGGCGTTTTCCGGAAAGGATCCGAGCAAGGTGGATCGCAGCGCCTGTTACGCGGCTCGGCACATCGCCAAGAACGTGGTGGCGGCGGGTGTGGCCGATGAGTGCGAGATCCAGGTCGCGTACGCGATCGGGCGCAAGGATCCGGTTTCCGTGACGCTCGACACTTTCGGCACGGGCAAGGTCGAGGATGAGAAGCTCACGAAGGTGGTGCAGGACGTGTTCGATCTGACCCCGAAAGGCATCATCGAGCGCTTGAACCTCCGTCGTGGAATTTACCGCAAGACCGCGACTTATGGTCACTTCGGGCGCGAGGACCGCGACTTCACGTGGGAATTGACGGATTACGTGGAAAAGCTCAAGAGCAAGTTGGGATAAACGACAAAAGCAATCAACCGGAGGAAATACATACCATGAAACACGACGTCAAGGACATCGGTCGCGCGCCGGAGGGGAAGGACCGCATCGCGTGGGCCGATGACCGGATGCCGGTGCTCCGTTCGATTCTCGACCGGTTCCAGAAGGAGAAACCTTTCAAAGGCGTACGTATCGGAGCGTGCTTGCACGTCACCACCGAGACGGCCAACCTGATGCGCACGCTCCAGGCCGGCGGAGCGGAGGTCGCGCTGTGCGCGTCGAATCCGCTGAGCACCCAGGATGACGTTGCCGCCAGTCTCGTCGCCGACTTCGGCATCGGCATGTTTGCCATCCACGGGGAAGACAATGACACGTACTACAAGCACATCAACGACGTGCTGGACATCAAACCCCAGATCACCATTGACGACGGGGCGGATCTGGTCACGACGTTGCACAGCAGCCGCGAGGACATCCTCAAGGGCGTCTTCGGCGGCACGGAGGAAACCACCACAGGCGTGATACGGCTGCGCAGCATGCAGAGGGAAGGCGTGCTCAAGTATCCGATCGTCGCGGTCAACGACGCCCGGACGAAGCACTTCTTCGACAACCGCTACGGCACGGGGCAGAGCACGATCGACGGCATTCTGCGCTCGACCAACATTCTGCTGGCGGGTGCCAACTTCGTCGTGGCCGGATACGGGTGGTGCGGGCGAGGCGTCGCCGACCGCGCGCGCGGCATGGGCGCAAACGTCATCATCCTCGAGATCGATCCCATCAAAGCGATCGAGGCCGTGATGGACGGCTTCCGCGTGATGCCGGCCCTGGAGGCGGCGGAGATCGGGGACGTGTTCGTCACCCTCACCGGCGACATCGCGATCCTGCGCCAGGAGCATTTCGAGCGCATGCGGGACGGCGCCGTCATAGCGAACTCCGGGCATTTCAACGTGGAGATCGACATCGAGACGCTGGAGAAAATCGCGAAGAAGAAGAAACGGATTCGGCGGGACGTGGACCAGTACACGCTTCCGAGCGGGAAACGCCTCAACCTGCTCGGCGAGGGGCGACTGATCAACCTGGCCGCCGCTGAAGGCCACCCGGCTGCGGTGATGGACATGAGTTTCGCCAACCAGGCGCTGGCGTGCGAGTACCTGCTCGGCCATCATGGATCGCTCAAGGCGGAAGTGATTCCGGTGCCGGAGTGGATCGACCGCGAGATCGCGGCTCTCAAGCTCCACACCATGGGGTATGAGATCGACCGGCTCACGGATCAGCAGCAGCGGTACCTCACGGCCTGGCGCGAAGGCACGTGAGCGCTTCGGAGTATCGAAAGATACGGATACGGGCCCGCGACGCAAGCCGCGGGCCCGTTCGTTTACGTGCCCACCCGCTTCCGTTCCGGGATGTGGAGAGGTGTTGCGGGGTTCGACGCGACCTCCGCAGCGCGCTGCGACACCGTGCGCGCGAGGACCGGGAGCGGAGGGCCCGCGACACCTCCCGTGTGACAGCCGCCCTTTACAGTTCCGCGCCCGTTGGGCTATCGTGGGGGCGCCCGTTCTGATTGATTCGGGGGACATACCAAGGAGAGATACCCGTGGAACTCGACGTCGTATTTCTATCCCGCCTCCAGTTCGCCCTGACCATCATGTTCCACTACATCTTCCCGCCGCTCGCCATCGGCCTCGGGGCGCTCTTGGTCATCATGGAAACCACGTACATGCGGACGCGCGATCCCCGCTATCGCGCCATGGCCAAGTTCTGGACCAAGATCTTCGCCGTGAACTTCGCCATGGGGGTCGCGACCGGAATCGTGATGGAATTCCAATTCGGCACCAACTGGGCCGTCTACTCCCGCTACGTGGGGGACGTGTTCGGCTCAGCGCTCGCGGCCGAGGGGATCTTCGCCTTCTTCCTCGAATCCGGATTCCTCGCCGTGGTGGTGTTCGGCTGGGACAAGGTCTCCGACCGCATGCACTGGTTCTCGACACTCATGGTGGCGCTGGGGGCGGTGTTCTCGGCGATCTGGATCGTGGTCGCGAACTCGTGGCAGCAGACCCCGGCCGGCTTCCACATCGTGAACAACCCCATCATGCCGCGGGCGGAGATCACGGACTTTTGGGCAATGGTCTTCAACCCCTCGAGCGTGGACCGGCTCGTGCACGTGCTCATCGGCGCGTACATCCTGGGCGGTTTTTTCGTGATGAGCGTGTCGGCGTATTACGTGCTCAAGGGCCGCCACATCGACTTCGCGCGCAAGACCTTCTTTCTGGGGTTGATCCTCGCCACTGTCTTCTCGCTCGCGGCGCCCATCTCCGGCCACTTTCAAGCCGTGACCGTTTCGCAAACGCAACCGGCGAAGCTCGCCGCTTTCGAGGGGCACTACCGCGCCGGCACCGGCGGGACGCCGATGTCGATCGTGGGCGTGGTGGACGAGACTGCCGAGAAAGTGAAATACAATGTCGCCGTTCCCGGGCTCTTGAGCCTGCTCGTGCACGGCGACGCCGACGTGCCGGTAACAGCGCTGGACGCATTCCCCCGCGAAGACCGGCCTCCGGTGGCGCTCTCGTACTACAACTACCACTTGATGATCGCGCTGGGGATGTACTTTCTCCTCTTCTGTCTCATCGCGTGGATTCACTACTTCCGCAAAACGCTTTTCACCGCGCGCTGGCTCATGTGGGTCTCTGTCTTTTCGGTGGTGGGCCCGTTCATCGCGAACCAAACCGGATGGGTTGCTGCGGAAGTGGGCCGCCAGCCGTGGATCGTCTATAACCTCCTCCGCACCAGCGACGCGGTTTCGAAAGCGGTGCAGGCCGAGCAAGTGTTGGCGTCGATCATCTTATTCATCGTGATATACGCGCTCATATTCCTGGTCTGGATAACGGTCTTGAACCGCAAGATCAAGACCGGCCCGGTAGAAGAAATGTCGGAAGTGGATGCAGGAGAACACAAGCGGAGCTGGATCGATGCCGCCACGGCTTTGGCCGCGCACGGCGCCGTCTCCATGACGGACGCTCAGGCCGCGCCGCCGGAAACCGGGAAGGAGTAAGAAGCCATGGACCTCAACATGTTCTGGTTCGGATTGCTCGGCGTGCTGCTTGCGGGCTATGCCATTTTAGACGGCTTCGACCTCGGCGTGGGGATGCTGCATCTGGGCGCGCGGACCGACCTCGAACGGCGCGTCTTTATGAACTCGATCGGCCCGCTGTGGGACGGGAACGAGGTGTGGCTGGTGACCTTCGGCGGGGCGCTCTTCGCCGCGTTCCCGCACGCCTACGCGACCGCGTTCTCTGCGTTCTATCTGCCCTTCATGGTGCTCCTCTTTGCCCTCATCTTCCGCGCGGTCTCGATGGAGTTTCGCAGCAAACGCACGTCGGCCGCGTGGCGGAAGACATGGGATGTCGCTTTCTTCGCCGCCAGCGGTTTGGCGACCTTGCTGTTCGGTGTCGCGGTGGGAAATTCGATGTTGGGGCTCCCCATCGACGCGTCCCTGGAGTTCCAGGGCGGGCTCATGGACCTCTTGCAACCCTACGCCCTTCTCGTGGGCACGTTGACCGTGACCATGTTCCTCATGCACGGGTCGATCTACCTGTATCTCAAAACCGAGGGTGAGCTGCAATCGCGCATACATGGCTGGATGTGGAAGACCTTCGGCGCGTTTCTGGTGACCTACATGGCGACCACGGTTGTCACGCTCGTCACCATTCCTCACGCCGCGCGGAACTTCGGCGAGTATCCCCTGGCCTGGGTTCTCGTGGGGCTCAACATTCTCGCCATCGCCAACATCCCGCGCGCGATCTATCTGGGCCGGCCGATGTACGCGTTTCTGTCGTCGTGCGCGACCATCGCCGCGCTCATCTTTCTTTTCGGCATGGCGCTCTTCCCCAACTTGATCTACTCGAGCTTGAGCCCGGGCTGGAGCGCCGACATCTACATCTCGGCCTCGTCCCAGAAAACGCTCTCGATCATGCGCACGATCGCGTTCATCGGGATGCCGTTCGTGCTCACGTACACGGCCATCATCTACTGGACGTTCCGGGGCAAGGTGAATCTGGGGAAGTTCAGCTATTAGTGCTCATTTCAAATACTCGATAATCCCGTCCTCTCTAAAATGATACAGTCGCATCATTGACGACTCGCCGGATTGAGTGGTATCATAATCCCATCGGGATCAACCAAAAACGGGGATTGCTGCGCATTCGTTGCTCTTGCGTCCACTGCTCACCACATCCAACCGCACCATAAAGACCCTGTCCCCAAGTGCATCACCTTGAATCGGTGGAATGAAGCGTTTGGCCTGAGAGAAGGGAGAAAAACGAATGAGAAAACATGTTGCTTCGATCCGTTGTTGTGGCCTGGTTTTATGGTGCATAACGTTCCTGTTGGCAGGGCCCGTGTTCGGCACTGTAATAATTCAGAAGGTCACTTGCACCCCTGGGAGCGGTGATCTTAGTGTCGTGTATAAGAACCAAGGACACGGGATCAGAGAAGGTGTTATTTATTCAGAGGTTTACAACAAGGACACAGGTCAGTGGGACGTTGTCCAGCAGCAATACATTTCCGTGCTTGCAGGAGAACAGGTCACAAGGCACCTCGAAACTCGGAGCGGCGCCGTCGTGCGAAGGGTAAGAATAGATGACCAGGGTACACATCCGTCAGATCCCACCTTCGAAACTGATACAGTCAACGACAATGGGGACCCTCGATGGGGATACATCCTTCCGACTTTGTCCCAATGGGGTCTGATTGTGATGGGGTTGCTGCTGCTGACGGTGGGAACCGTGTTCATCAGAAGGCACCAGCCAGCTTTGGCGCAGGCGGGAGGGGCGATATCCGCGGTGGACACGAGCCCACCGCTGTTCGCGGGCTCCATCTTCTACAAAGTGCTGGCGGCGACAATGGCCTTCGCGCTTCTGGGCGTTCCTGTAGTCAGCTGGCTGTCCGGTGCGTTCAGCGTTACCGACTCCGTGGGAGCGCTGCTCTGTGCTGCCATCGTCGCTTATTGGGTGCACCTGTTGATATCGTGGCGAAAAAACTCGCGAGGTGAACGCGATTAGTCTGTCCGCCGTTTGCAGCGGAAACACCCGAATTCTACAAACAACATGACGCGATAAAAGCAGCCCGACCACCCCAACGACCCGGCGGCCGGACTCTCTTCAGGTGGTGACTAATGCGAATTCGGGAATTCCGCTCGACCACCTGGTTTAAGCTGTGAAACTACGGGCATGATTCTATTGATCGCGGTGTTCGTTGGCTGCGCGCCGGCGCTGGCCGAATTTGACTTCAGTCCAGGCCTGGTTGCGGGGGAGAACCTACCATATGTCCCGACCTTCAAGGCGGGAAATGCCGAGTAGGTATCGCGAGATGGCCGCGGGGCCGTCACTCGCAACGGGCGCGCGGCCACACGCCGTCGAATGTGATCACGTGATCGGCGGCTCAGCCTGCCACTGCGGAGGCGCATAGCGCGCGGCTGCGGGGCATGAAGCCGAGCGTGTTAGACCTCGGGCATATGATCGACAATGCACACTCCACAACGCACAGTCTTGATGCTGGGTGCCGGCGCATCCCACGCGTCAGATTTTCGTCTCCCGACTATGGTCGGGTTTTTCGATGAGACGATCAGCGAACTGCCCGAACTAGCCGGTCTCCTAGAGCGTCTGTATCCTG
>JBGSIK010000143.1:0-9557 GCA_041742575.1 Candidatus Krumholzibacteriia bacterium | reverse complement strand
CTTGGGTGTGTTGAAACGCACCTGAGCCAGAGCCACATGAGTGATCGAAACACTCAAAGTCTTATCCGGAGGTGTCCAGCCATGACGAAGTATACCTGGATCGGTCTCGACGTGCATCTCGATTCTATCACGGCCGCGATCCTCGACGGGGATGCGGAGGTGCCGGAAGTCGTTAGGCTCCCGGGGGATCTCATGAAGACCCGTCGTCTATTCCGGCGCCTCGCCGAGAGGGGGCCACTGAAGGCCTGCTATGAAGCATCGGGCGCGGGGTTTGTCCTTCATCGGGTGCTTTCCAGAGACGGTTTCCACTGCGAGGTCATCGCCCCATCGCTCATCCCGCGAAAGCCCGGAGAACGTCGTAAAACCGACCGTCTCGATGCCGAAAATCTCGCGCGACTCTACCGAAGTGGCCACTTGACCCCAGTCCACGTTCCCACCGAAGACCAGGAGGCGCTACGCCAACTCCTTCGTCTTCGATATGCCTACCAGGAGAACGCCAAATCCACCAAGCGTCGTGTTTTCGGCGTCCTTCGCACCCACGGCTTCGTCTACCGTGACGGCCGGTCGTTGTGGACCAAGAAACACCACGCCTGGCTCACGAAGCTCCGCCACGAGCTCGAAGGTCCCCTGCACACGACCCTGTGTGCGGAACTCGAACACCTCGAGTATCTCGAGATGCAGCGCAATGCCCTCGACACCGAAATCGAACGATACGCCCAGGTTGCCCCCTACCGCGGCAAGGTCGAGGCTCTCCGTTGTCTGCGGGGTGTCAAGACACTGACCGCCATGACGCTTCTGTGCGAAATCGATGACGTCCGTCGCTTCCGATCCCCCCGAGCTCTCATGGCCTACTTCGGTCTCGTCCCCTCAGAGCACTCCTCCGGGGATCGCGAGCGAAAAGGCCCCATTACCAAGGCCGGCAATCGCCACGCCCGGCGCGTCCTCGTCGAGGCCGCCTGGAACAATCGTCACAACGCCGGCGCCGATCTCATCCTCAAGCGCCGCCGACAAGGGCAGCCAGCAGAGATCGTCGCCATCGCCCTCAAAGCCCAGCACAGACTCACCCACAAGTTCTGGCGACTCGATCAAAGGAAACACCGCCATGTCGCCATTACCGCCGTCGCCCGAGAGCTGTGCGGTTTTGTCTGGGCCATACTAAACGCAGCGCCTCAGTCCCGAACGAACTGAGGCGCTACAAGAGATCATGTCGAGAGGAGAGCTTCGATAGGAGAACCCTCGTCTGAAATATGCGGTACGGACATCGTCCTAACCCGCGGGACTAGACAGAGGTTGCTCCGGACGAACACTTGCTCATGCGGTAACCCCTTAGGTTCTTGCCAAAGGGCAACCCGCAAATATCAGTCTGATGATCGTCGATTATTGCTCTCCTCTCGACCACGAAAACGGAGGTTGACACCAGCCGCTTCCATATCACTTCAGAAGGACGGCCTTCCGCATGAGCGTTCGGCTCCCCGCGGTGAGGCGATAGAGATACACACCGCTCGCAACGAGGGTTCCTCCTGAGTCGCGGCCGTCCCATTTTTCGTTGTACGATCCCGGGCCCATCTCCCGATCGACGAGCGTCCGTACGAGGTTGCCGGAAACATCGTAAATCGCCAGGGTCACACGGCCAGCGCAGTCGGTTTCGTACGGGATGGTCGTAGTCGGATTGAAGGGATTGGGGTGGTTCGGATATAACGCGAACTTTCGCACGAGCTCAGGTTCCGCCGCCGTCGGTCCACATTCAGTCGCTTCGACGGTGTCGGTCACGTTGTCTACGCAGCCAAACCGCGCGACGGTTAACGACACGGTTTTTTCACCCAACGACGAAAAGCGGACGATCTCGGGGTCCTGTTCCGTCGAGCTGCTCGGCTCGGCATCCGGCCCGAACTCCCACAGGTAGGAGGCGCTGTCCGGCGTGCCGCCGGTGTACGTGAAGTAGTAGTATCTAGACGATCCGACGCACGAATCTACCAGTGCAAACGCCGCCATGGGGCTGGGTACGGCACGTATAGTATTCACGGTCGTGTTGGTGACGACCGGCGTGTTGAAGTCGAACGTGATTTCGGCCGTGTTCTCGATTGTCGTGCCGTCGTCGAGGTCCGGGTCGGGTTCAACGGAAAAGACCACGTATCCTTTGTTGTCATCCGGATAGTACGTGCCGGGCAGCTCGATACCGTCGAAATTGATCCGCAGGACGTTGCCGGGCTCGATCTGTGTGCCGGTGACGGCGTGGCTGGCGTCGAGCAACGTGACTGTGCTTTCATCAACGTCGTCGTCGAGCTGGTCTTCGATCGAGACATTGTGCGCTGCGCCGGGGCCGACGTTCTCGAAGCGGATCCTGTATACCAGGGGTTCATCTCCCGCAATATTGCCGTTGGGGCCACACCCCGACGGCGTGACCAACTTGTCGTTCGGATCGCACGAACACATGGTCACTTCGGTCATTGAGGCGGTTTTCACGCCTGTGCACTGGTCCCCGTCAGAGAAGTTCATCTGCGTTGTGTACGGTCCCTCGCCGCCCGGCGTCGCTCGAACACCGATTCGACAGACCTGTCCGAAGCCGATTACCGCGTCAATGCGTATCGTCCGTTCATTATCCGGGACGGGCGAGGGAGTGACATCTGTAATCGGAAAGATCGTGGGATCTTTGCTAAAGACACTGTTGATGACGAAGGTGGGATCGAGAACGAGATTGACAAGCGAAGACACTGCTACAGGCAATGTCGACGAGGGCTGGTTACGCACCACGAACAAGTACTCGTGCTCGATACCGGGACACGGCGAAGTAAGTGTGTGCATATCACAGGGGGGCGAGCCCGAGTTTATACCCCTCGAGACGATTTGTACCTGCACTTCGCACTGGTCTTCCGCTTCTGGTGTGAGCGCGAAGTCGTTGTCATCTTCCGTGGAACCTCCCACGACGCTGACGGCATACGATGGGGAGCAACCGGTTTGTATTTTCCAGGGAGAGAGGGGGATCGCCGGAGCTACGGTGTAAGCGCCTTCTACGACGGTGAGCAAAAAATCGCCATTTGAGTTCGTAAATCCGGTGATCGGACCCGGCGTCAATTCGATCATGCGGTAACTAATCGGTATGTCGATTCCCTCATCGTACGCACAATCGCCGTCCACGTCTCTGTACACTTTACCCGCGACGTGTCCCACGTCGCCACGATAGACACGCACGTTGTCGAACAACGGGGCATTGCTGTGGCAAGAGCAGTCGCCCCACTGGCCACGCCATTCGCCACACATGTCGCGCACGCCCAAAGCAATCTGTATCTGGGTTACAGATGTCAGGGGAACCGGGCAATACTGGCCGATTTCGAACTGCTTGCCGACCCAAATCTGACCGGTTCCGTAGTAAACGTAAACATCGCTCACCCATCTGCTCCAGCACCCGTCGGCATAGAAGCGTGCTTTCCATTGATAGAATACCAGGCTGTTTATCGCGAGATCGTGATAGACATCGAACTGCAAAAACACGCCGGAGCCATTACCGGTAAAGGGAATCTCCGGCGACCAGATCTCGTTCGCGATATATGAGGTCATTACGCTACAACGACTGTCCCATGCGGCCTCGTACGGGACAGCGGGGGTCCCGGGGTAGCCACCACATTCGTAATCATACGTCGAACCGCTGAAGAACCCCCAAAAACACGTCGGATTTGCACTGGAAGGATCGGTGAACGTGGTACCTGGATACAGGTCCGCGTAATCTCCGTACGGCACAGGGATTTTCGCTTCCCAGTGACCGTCCGCCGTTTCCTTGTCACCCACGGCCTCGGCTTCGAAATCCTGAGCGCTCACGATCCCGGTTCCGTCGGTCACCATCAGATCGTCGATGATCACCGCGCCGTCGCTGTCATACACTCCGTCTTCATCCGAATATGCTACGTCGGAACAGAAAACGAAACGTAGCTTCGTGGTGCCGTCGACGCTGTCAGCCGGGATCAACGCGGTTACCGTACTGTCACCGACGCCGTTGAATGCACATAGCTCCCGCCAGGTACCGGTCTTTGAAAGGTAATCGAAATAGGTGAAATCGTAATCGGGTTCGCTGTCGTAACGGGCCGTGAACGTCACCGAGACGTTTCCTTCAGTAGCAAAAGCGATCGACTCGAAGGTCTGATCCCAGTAGTTACCGTAACCGGGAAGCGCGGCGTATGCGCAGTACAAAGCGCCTGCGTCCGGACGCTGACCGCACCAAAGCGACTGGTCGCCCGACAACGGCGTGAGCCTGCCGAAGTCGCCGTCGCCGAGACCGGCGAAATCGTCGACGTGAAAGTACTCGTCGAGTTGCGCCGTCTTGTCTACGCTCACCCATCCGCCGTCAACGCAGCTTCCTCCGGAGTCGAAGGTGAATTCCGCGAGAATCGTCGCGCCGGCGGGCAGCTTGAAAAGCTCGCCGGCCGCTCTCACGGGCTCGGCAGAAGGTTCTCTGATACTGAGTTGCTTTTTGCTTTCCGGTGGACGAGCGTCGAGGTCGACGGTGTAGGCGCTGATTGCCAAGAGCGCAAGAAACATCAAGACGTACTTGTGCACCGCGGTGGCGTTCTTCATCGCAGTATCCCCTCCTTGGGTTGATAACCGGATCGAACTGCTGTCTTGAAAATGGGTTAGAGAGAGGAAAACCTGGGCTCAGCGATGTGTGTCTCCGCCAGTTCGGGAGGCGGACACGCACGGCGGATGAAGCTTGCCGGGTAGGAGCGATATCTTAGCTGGCCCTAGATATAGCGTATATCCTTCCTCGACAACGAGGAGTGGCCTATTTGGAGATGGTTGTCAAGTATTAAGGATAGGGCGCGGCGCTAAAAGTTGGTGCGAATTCCTTCGAACGTGGTCTTTCCCCCAGGTCGTTCAGCTATGCCGCAAATGCGTGAGTGATTCGCTCGCAAAACAGCGTTATTACACCGGCCAGATCACGCCGGCGCGCGGAGGGCTGGGATGTGGTATCATGGGGTTGCTGTGACCCGTGCGTTCGCGACCCCACCGTTTCTAGGAGGGTAACATGCGATCCACGAAGTTTTGTCTCATGACGTTCGCATTCAGTTTTCTTCTGGCGGGTCTTACCGTGTGTAGCTCCGATACGGACAGCACCGTCCGGCCCAGCCCGATCGACGATCCCGCGTCACTCCCGACAGTGATCGCAGTGGGCGACCACAGCTACCGGCTCGAGACGTATCTTTGGCGGGACTTCATGCCGATCGCCCCGCCGGACGGTCAACCCCTCGTTGCGCTCGCGAGGCTCGTGGAGGTGGACTCGCTCGCGATTCCGGCGGGCGTGGAGCTCTCGTATCTCTGGGTGTACTACCAAGGCGACGTATGGGCGACACCGTTCGTCGATCCGCCCGTGGCGGGCACTCCTCCGTACATCATCGAGCGTGCCGCGCACGGCGGGCCCAAATGGGGCCCCGGTGTGAATGTCGACGTCGTACTCGAGTTCACGGGTCCGGACAAGGAGCCGCATCTCGTCCTGGCGAAGGATCAATTCATCAACAGAACCGACTGATGCGATCCCGAAACCGATTTGGGAACCTCACCTGCTTCGCCGCCTTTGCGGCCGTGCTGCTTGCTCTTGGCGCGTGCAGTCGCGGTCCCGGCGCGGACGCGGCGTCAGAGACCGAGCGGCTGCTACAGACCGACCGTGAGTTCGCGCGCACATCCGTCGAGCGTGGGATGGCGGAGGCGTTCCGCGCGTTTCTCCACGAGGACGCGATCATCTTCCGGCGCGGCGGCGAGCCCATCCGGGGCCGCGACGCGATCTACGATCACCTCGCTTCCGACGGTGGGGACTTTGTACTCGAATGGGACCCGCAAGACGGGGAGGCCTCGCGGTCGGGCAACCTCGGTTGGACGTGGGGAATCTACACCGTGTCATCGACGGACAGCTTGGGCAACCCTCAGATGTCGTACGGCAAGTACGTGAACGTGTGGAAGAAGAACCGCGCAGGCGAATGGAAGGTGTTGATCGACATCGGAAACCCCTCACCACCTCCCGATACTTCCGGGACAAAAGAACCGAAAGGGCAATCGTGAAAGCAAAGCGAATGTTCGTGCTCGCGCTCGTGGTGGCCGCCTCCGCCGTCGCGGGTCCTGGCGGCGCGGTGGATAACGCATGGCCGAAGCGTGTGCTCATCACCAACGACGACGGCATCGATGACATCGGTATTGCCGCGCTTGCTCGCGCGTTCTCCAAAGTATCGGAAACGATCGTGATCGCCCCCCTCGAAGACCGGAGCGGGAGCGGGAACTACACGAGCCTCGGTCCGCGCAAGTACCTCGCCGAGCTGGAAGCGCGAGACCTTGGACGCGGCGTGGTGGCGTACGGCCTCGACGGCTTTCCGGCCGATTGCGTGTACTTCGCGCTGCAGGGCATGCTCCGGGAGGATCCCCCCGATCTCGTCATTTCCGGGATCAATGGCGGGCCCAACCTGGGCGCAGACTGGATCGGTTCCGGGACAGTGGGTGCGGCGCGGGTGGCGGCGTTTGTCGGCGTGCCCGCTCTGGCGGTATCCGGGCTCATGAGCGACAATCCCGAAGCGGTGGAGGCGGTGGCGGATTGGATCGTCCGCCTCGCGCAGAGCCCGGTGGTGCACGCGCTCGAGCCGGGGCAGTACCTCACGGTGAGCATCCCGCGCATACCGCCGTCCGAAATTCGTGGTGTCAAGATCGCCGCGCGCGCCGGGCTCGACGCCACCGGTTTCTTCCGCTTCGTTCCCAGCCGAGACTCCTCCGTCGCGGGGCGCGAGGTGTGGCAGATGACGCCTCCGCAGGACAGCTACTCCCGCCTGGAAGGGGATGTGGTCGCATACGCCGAGAATTACATCGTGATCGTCCCCATGCGAGTGGACGAAACGGATCACGGCGCTATCAAGAAGCTCCTGGGCGCGGTGGGAAACATCCCCCGTTGGACGCGGTGACGATTCCCCCCCCGCTTGTGACGCTCTCGAGAGGCGGCCGCTTTCCTCCCCCGGCGGCCGTCGCCGGTGGCGTTCGCATGTGGGGGCCGTCACGGATGGCTGGCCCACCGGACCTCGCCGTGGTATACTGCGCCTGACCATGTCCGGAGTGAAACAGCTGCCCGACAACGTCATTCCTTTTTCGGGGAAGGCCGTTCCCAAGTTCGGGTTCAAACGGGTCAAACGCCGGCTCTCCGCGCGCATGGAAGCCGAAGGTCAGTTGAACCTGTTTGATCCCCAGGAGAGCCACCCGGTTGGATTCGGCCGCGGTGCCGGTGTGCAGGTCGCCCGCCTGCCAACGGGGAACACGCCGTTCGTAGAAGCGCTCCTCCTCGACGAGCAGGGTGATGAACGCGCGGCCGACAGGTACTGGAAGGCGATCACGCTCGGCGACAGCGTGGCGGATTCCTACTGCAACCTGGGCATTATCGCGTACGGCCGCGGCGAAACTGGTTTGGCGCTCAACTGCTTCACGAACTCGCTCGAGGCCGATCCCCGCCACTTCGAAGCGCACTACGACCTGGCGAACGTTTATCTCGAGACCGGCGATCTGCGCCTGGCGAAATTGCATTACGAGCTGGCCGCGGAGGTGCGGCCGGATGACGCAAGCCTCTATTTCAACCTCGGACTGGTGCACGCGATGAACGAGGATTACAAGGCCGCGATCGTTGCCCTTTCCAATTACAAGGAGCTTTCCTCCGAGGTCGAGGACACGCGGGCGGATTCTCTCCTCGATACCCTGAAGCGGTCGATCCGATCCCCCCGCTGATTCAATCGTGCCCCCGCGCCCGCGGGTCGCCCGGGCGAGGCGATCTCGCCCCCGGGGCCGGCGTTGGGACGCGATTCAAAATATCGGAGCAAGAATCGGGTGGAGCCGCACTACCGGCGGGGCTAGATTCGCTATCGGACGTTATAACCACGGAGGAAGCCATGCCGAGTGACTATCAGCGAATCGCCACCGCCATCCGTTACATCGAGGAAAACTTCGAGCGGCAGCCGGGCCTCGACGAGGTGGCCGCGCAACTTGGATTGAGCCCTTTCCACTTTCAACGCGTGTTCACGCGCTTCGCCGGTATCAGCCCGAAGCGATTCCTGCAGTCGGTGACGGTCGATCACGCCAAGCAGTTGCTGGTCGAGTCGCGGAGCGTGCTGGATGCGGCTTATACGTCGGGGCTCTCGGGTCCGGGCCGTCTGCACGACCTCTTCGTTGCCGTCGAAGCGGTGACTCCCGGGCAATACAAGACGCGAGGGGAGGACCTCACCGTCCGTTACGGTTTTCATCAAACGCCATTCGGGGAGGCGATGATCGCCGTCACGGACCGGGGAGTGTGCGGGCTCTCGTTCGTGGTAGAAGGAGATCGCGAGGCGTGCACTTCCGAACTCCGGCGGCACTGGCCGCGCGCGGCTTTCACGCGCGACTCCGGCGCGGCGCGGGCGTGGCTGGACCGTATATTCGACGCGGGCGCGTCGGGAAAATCGCCGGTGCCGCTCCACGTTCGCGGCACCAACTTCCAGATCAAGGTGTGGCGCGCGTTGCTCGAGATCCCTGACGGATACGTGGGGACATATGAGGACATCGCGCGCGTCGTGGGAACGCCGACGGCCGCTCGGGCGGTGGGGCAGGCGGTGGGCGCGAATCCAATCGCGTACTTGATACCGTGCCATCGTGTGATTCGCAAAGACGGCGCTGTCGGCGGCTACCACTGGGATCCGACACGGAAGCGTGTCATGTTGGGGTGGGAGGCCGCGCGGCGGGAATTGCGCGCGGCCGGAGGCGGATCGGCAGGACTCTGATTAACGGCGACGCATATGGGCCGAGCGAAACAACGGTTCCGTGCGCGGTTGGCCATGGTCGCTGTGGCAGCGGCGCTTGCGCTCACGGGTTGCGAGAGCGATGATCCGGTCTCTCCCGCGCCCGAAGGCCCTCCTTCCCCACCTGCGCCTTTTTATCCGCTCTCGAGCGGAAACCAATGGCGGTACGATCTCACCTTCGCGTTGCGAATCCAGGATGAGGAAACCGGCGAACTTATTCTGTCGGACACGCTTCGCGCGGAAGGTGAGGCTCGACTCATCGGAACGGAGTCGTTCGACGGCCGGGAGTATCAGGTGGAGGAGTTCGTGGTGTCGCAGGACGGAAGCACCGACACCACGTGGACACGGCTCCGTCAGGACAGCACGGGGCTCTACATGGCCGACTTGTCTTCGCGGCTCCGACCCGTAATCCCGCCCGCGGGGGCCATGGAGCCTCCGGAAGAGCTGGTGCGACTCCGTTATCCGCTTTCACTCGGCGCGAGATGGCTCATATACGGCGGTGTGGACTCAATGGTAGCCACGGTAGAGGCGCTCGACACCATCGACGTTTCGAGCGGGAGAATAGAGGCGTTCCGGATAAAGGTCGATCTGCCCTACGCGCGGCCGGATGATTGGCGCCGGGTGTGGTACGGCCGGTGTGGACGCATACGGTTTGCCTGGCACAGGGAAGTGGTCGCAATCGATGTAGGGACAGGCAAGCAGTCGCGTGTGATCACCGAAGAAACCGAAGCCCTCACCGCTCTCGAGCTCGTCGAACCAGGCGGCTGCAAGCTCGCGCCG
>JBGSIK010000142.1:0-1863 GCA_041742575.1 Candidatus Krumholzibacteriia bacterium | reverse complement strand
AACTCGCGCAGCCGGCCGACGTTCCGGCGCGACGTGCCCTTCCGGTAGTGCAGCTGGACATCGGGGAAGCCCTCCGCCGCGCATCGCCTGACGAACGCGTCGAGCCGCACGAAGCAGTCGTCGGTTTCGTCCGGCGCGACTTCCACATGAACGCGCGGCGCATCGAAATCGATGTCAGCGACTCGCAGCCACATGTGCCGCCACCTTTTTGATCGGAGGCGAGACCGCCGCCTCCTTCATGCTCAAGGCGAGTAGGGTGAGATCGTCCGACTGGGGCGCCACTCCCCTGAACTCTGCTTCCGCTTGCACCAGATGTTCCACGACCGCGGCGGCCCCTTCGCTGCCGTGGGCGTTGATGACATCGAGTATCCGGCCCATGGTGAACTGTTCGTTCTCGGAATTCATCGATTCGCTCAGTCCGTCCGTGTACTCGAGCAGCAGGTCGCCCGGCGTGAAGTCGAGCCGGTACTCGCGTAGATACTCGGCGAACGCGCGGTCGGGAAACGACCCCATGGGTGGGCCTTCCATCTTGAAGAACCGGGCGCGTCCGGTGTCGTGGTCGTATATGATCGCGGGGTTGTGGCCTGCGTTGGAAAAGACCATGGAGCAGGTTTCGGTGTCCAGGATCCCGACGAAAAACGTGACGAACATGTTACGCCTGATGTTCCCGAGCAGCGCGGAGTTGAGTTTGCGCACGATCTCCTTGGGAGGCACGCCCTTGGTCATGAAGTTCTGGACCATGATCTTGGTCATGGCCATTACCACCAGGCCCGGCACGCCCTTCCCGGACACGTCGGCCATGACCACGCCGAGTTTCTGTTCGCCGACGCGGATGACGTCCAGATAATCACCGCCGACCTCGGTGGCGGAGTGGTAATGGTGTCCGATCTCGTAACCGCTCGGAACGTACACGTGCTCGGGGAGCAGCGTGCGCTGTATGTCGCGGGCGATCTCGAGTTCGCGGTCCATACGTTCCTTGACGATGTGCTCCTTCTGCGCGGCGGCGATGCGGAACGCCATCTCGTTGAACGCCTCGGCCAGCACCCGGAACTCATTTCTTGTGGGCATGTTGATGTTGGCATCGAGATTCCCGGCGGCCAGCGTGTCGACTCCTCTCATCAACACCTGCATCGGACGCGAGATGTGCCGGAAGAACGCGAGCGCGAGGAGAAGACCGAGAACGAGGAAGACCGCGCTGATGGTGATCGTGATCCGAATACCGCGATTCACATCTGCGCGCAGCTCCCGTTTCGAGTAAGTCAGGACCACGTCACCGATCGGCCGGTCCTGGCTCATTACGGGCGTGCGCAGGACATATGCTTCTTCGTCCACGTACAAGGCCTCATGCGCACGCAGCATGGGCGAGACCACCTCGCGGTATCCCGACAGATCAAGCCGGTGCCGCTTGCCGACGTTGGCGACGTCGAGGTCGCCGTGGATGATTCCGGAGGCGTCGGTGACCGTCACGCACTCGACACTCTTCTGTTGTTCGGTGATCCGTGTGACCAAGGGGTAGAGCTCGATCTCGGGATCGGCGTGCAGAAGAGCGGTGTGGCTCGAGAGCGCAATATTGCGCCCCAGCAGGACCAGGGCCTTTTCGACTTCCCGGGTGAGCGTCTGCTTCTGGTTGACGATGAGGAAGTAGCTGATCGACGAGACCGTCAGCGCGAGCAACAACAGTGCCCCGATCCCGAGTTGGGTCCGCAGCGAATGAAAGAATCCCACTTTGTTCGCGTGCTTATCCATTGTTCACACTGTCCAAGCGGCTCTCCTCCTCGCGCGCCTTGAGCAGATACCTGCGCGCCTTGGGATTGCCGGGGTCGACCGTGAGCGCTCTCTCCCAGGTCGTGATCGCTTCGCCGT
>JBGSIK010000141.1:0-5097 GCA_041742575.1 Candidatus Krumholzibacteriia bacterium | reverse complement strand
GCGGTCGATTTCACGCAGGCGGTCGTCGAACCGGCCCGCGCGGCGGGCGGAAGCGGCGGCGGCAAGGGGACGTTCGCGCAGCTCAAGCTCCCGCAGGGCGCGGATGTCCGGGCATTCATCGAGGAGGCGGCTCACCGTGTACAACGCTCTCTTGAGTCGTAGCGCTCGGGCGGTCGGGCTCGCGTTGCTCGCGTTGCTCGCGTTGCTCCTGGCGACGCTTCCGTTCGTGTCATGGGCCGGTCAGGGCGAAGGCATGAGACAGCGCAAACCTCGCGAGTTGGTGCGTTCGACGCAGTCGACATACCGGGTTCTCGACGCGGGAACGGAGATCGGCACTGAGGCGGTCACGAAGGAGGTGTACAGCGACAACACCGTGCGGTTCCGGTGTGCGGCGACGACGCGGCCGGCCGAAGGTCACGAGAGGGTGACGGAGACCGACTTTCTGCTGGAGGAAGAGTCCTACTTCCCGATACGGTTCGGGATGAAAAAGGTCATCCGGCGGGCGGGGCGCGAGAAAGACGTGGAGCACGTTATCGACGTCGAAATGTTCGCCAATGTGGCGGTCGTTCGCTCGAACCTCGGCACCAGAGAGGACACCACACGGCTCGTCTTGCCGTCGGGGACGGCATTTGTCAGCCTCGAGCTCGTCCACCTGTACTACCAGGTTCTGTTCTGGTACGACGAGGCGCTCGGCGGCAGGCAAAACATCGGGGTGTTCGATCCCGTCGCGCGGAAGGTGACGCAGGGCACAGTGCGCCATCAGAGCGACGAGACCGCGGTCATCGGCGGTAAAGAGGAACGGGCGGCGGTGTACGTACTGGAGATGGGTCCGGCGTCGGTCACGCTGTTCGTAGGGGCGGACGGTCGGATCCTCAAGGCGACCCAGGAAGAACTGACGTACGAACTGGCCGAGTGGTCCGGCGGTTCCGACACGCGCCCGGAGTGAAAACCCGCCAGGGCGGCGTGCGGAAACTCGAGATAGATAGGGTGGTATCTGGCGCCTCGGTGTTCAATGATCATATCCGCCCGATCACATCGCGCGTGGACGGAATATAGGGATTCGCAGAAGTGAGGTCGAAGATGATATTCAATAGTCGGCGCTCTAAATCGCCCCTCTCGCTTGCGCTCGTCATCGCCGGTGCTGTATCGCTGGGGGCGTGCGGGCGCGGGCAGACCCCCTATGACAAGAACCTGCTCAAAAACCCCTCATTTGAAGACGTCAAGGGTGGGGTTCCGCAACATTGGCAGCTGGCCCATTTCCGCGGGCTGGAAGGGGAGTCCGAGGTTCGTTACGGGATCGACAACACCACGGCGGCGGACGGAAAGCAATCGTGGTTCTTCGATGCCGATCCGGGCACGCGTCGGTTCCACTTCCTTCAACAGGAGGTGGAAGTCCGCGACATCACGCACGTGCGCCTCAGGGGGTGGATGCAGCTCGACCAGGTCAACAGGCTCGTCGGGCAGTATGCTCAGTGCAATTTCCTGGTGACCTTCTTCGACGAGAAACACGAGCGTTTTCAGGAACTGCGGTACGCGGACAAGCGCACGATTCTCAAGCAGGGAACAATCCCGTGGTACGAAGAGGACCATATGTTCCGGGTGCCGAAAGCCACGCGGTACGTTTCCGTTGCCTGCGCCCTGGGATGTGACGGGCGGGTGTGGTTCGACAACGTGAGCCTGTCGGTGCCCAAACCTCCCGACTGGCAGACCCGCCGCACGGAAAACTTCGTGTTTCACTGGCTTCCCGAACGGCCCTTCCCTCCCGGCTCGATCGAGAACGAGCAGCGGATGTTCGACGATTATGCGAAGAGACTCGGCGTGAAAAGCGAAGCCGTCGTCTACTACTACCTCTATCCCGACACCGCCTCGATCCGCTCGCACCTGAGCATCAAGGGGCACCAATACGTCAGCTGGGATGACATGGAGATACACGTCATCAATCCCAATGAAGATCACGAAATCATCCACTTCATTACCGATCCCTACGGCCGCCCGCCCAGGTCCATTGCCGAGGGCACGGTGTTCTGGCTGCAGGGCCAGTGGATGGGTCGCCCGATCGAAGAAATCTCCGCTTTTCATCTCTCGATCGGGAGGCTGCCCACGATCCAGGATCTCATCGACCTCAATCGCGTTTCACAGCTCCATCCCGTCTTCACGATGCCGGCAGCCGGCGTTTTTGTGAAGTTCATCGTGGACCGGTGGGGAACGGAGCGCCTGATAGAGTTCTACCGGGAGCTGAACGGCGTCAACAGTTACGACCAGTTCGCGAAGGCGTTCGAGAAGGTGTACGACGTGCCCTGCGAGAAGGCTGAGGAGCAGTACCGTTACCACCTCTCCAAGGTCAAATTCGATAAAGAGTCCACCCTGCTTCCAGCCCAATGACGACCGACTTCCGCTTCTGTCCGCGCTGCGGCGGCGCCCTGGCGACGAAACGGCTCGACGACCGTGATCGCCTCGTGTGCCGCTCGTGCGGATTCGTCTTTTATCAGAATCCAGTGCCGGCCGTGGGTGTGGTTCTGGTGGAAGACGGGCGCGTGCTCCTGGTGAAACGCAAGTTCGACCCCAGGAAGGGCGGATGGACGCTGCCGGCGGGATTCGTCGAGATCGGTGAGGGGATCGAGGACTGTGCCGTGCGCGAGATGAAGGAGGAGACGAACCTCGACGTGGAGATCACGGCGCTTTTCAACGCGTACTCGGCGCAGGACGACCCGCGCACCAAGGTGGTCCTCATTCTATACACGGGGAAGCGCACGGGCGGGGAATTGAAAGCCGGCGACGATGCCGAAGAGGCCTGCTTCTTCCCCGTGGATGCGCTCCCGGCCCCGATCGCTTTCCAGGCCCACGTTCAAGCTCTGGCCGACCTCAAGGAACGTCTGTCGCGGTAAAGGAATCGTACGGCAGGGCGCCCGGGTTGCCCGGGCCTTCGATCGTGCGGCCGCAGAGTCACTCGATGACGCGGACGGTGAAGGTGTCTCCCTGGTCGATCTTGTAGACGACGTTCATGCCCCGCGTGACGCGCCCGAAGATGGTGTAACGGCCGTCCAGATGCGGCTGCGGCGAGTGCGTGATGAAGAACTGCGAGCCCCCCGTGTCCTTGCCGTCGTCCGCGATGCCGATGTAACCGGTACCGTAGCGGTGCCGGTTGACTTCAGCGGGTATGTAGTAGCCCGCGTCCCCCCAACCATCTCCGCGCGGGCAACCACCCTGAACGACGAAGTTCGGCACCACGCGGTGGAAAGTGAGCCCGTCGTAGAAACCGTCAGAGGCGAGCTTGAGGAAATTGGCGACGGTGTAGGGAGCGTCGTCTCCGAATAGCTCCACTTCGATGTCGCCGCGCTTGCAATGGATGACGGCGCGCCGGTTTCCGAACGGCAGCGCGATGCTTCTCCGGCGCGTCCGGTCAATGTCAGCTTGATAGAACGCGCGGTCGGGCTGCACCCCGCCCGGATCGATATTCATGGCCGCGAACGCCTCCAAGGCCTCCGTGCGCATGCGCTTGTCCGGGTCCTCCACGGCGCTCCGCAAAATCGGCACCGACTCCGCCGGCTTCCAATCCTTGAAGACGCGGAGGATCGCCAGGCGAGTATTGCCGTCCTCGCGGCTCGTGCGCTCACGGTAGAGGTCCACGAGGCGCCCGGCCGAGGGCCGGTGGTGTATTTCGCCGATCGCGGTTACCGCCTCGGTGGTGACCACCCAATCCCGATCCGAAAGCATCTCGATCAGGAACGGAGCCACGCGCGGGTCGTCTTTGAAATGGGCCACCGCGTGTACTGCCGCCACCCGAATCATGGGGTCCTTGTTGCGGCCCGCCTCCTCGAGCAGATAGGGGATCTGGTCCTCTATAACCGCGGTGCCGAAGCACTCGACCGCCGCCGCCCGCACGAAACGGTTTCCATCGTCGAGGAGCTGGGCGATGAATCCCTCCGCTCCGGTGCCCAGTACGCCGGCGAGGCCCTGGATCGCGGCGACGCGGACGATCACGCTTTTATCTACGAGCGCCTGAATCAGGTAGTCCTTTCCCTTGAGGCTCCCGATGGCGCCGATCGCGGAGGCCGCCGAAGCGCGCGCGAGGTGGGACGGGTGTTGCGAGAGCACCTCGCCGAGCGGATGGACGGCGCGATCGCGTCCGATATCTCCCAGCGCCTTGGCCGCGTTCACCACCACAGCCAGGTCGCCGTCGGAAAGTGCTTGCGAAAGGGCGTCCTCCGCTCCCACATACTTCTGCTTGCCGAGCGTCCGCGCCGCGTACGCGCGTACGAGCGCGTTCTCATGGCCGACGAAAGGTGTCACCGCTTCGCCCACGCGAGCGGAAAGCAACTTTTCCAGCGCGCAGATCGCGCGCCACGCCACTTCCGGATCGGGGTCGTGAATGGCGATAGTGAGGGCGGGGATCGCGGACGAATCGCCGATCCGCCCCAGCGCCAGCGCTGCCTCTCCGCGCATTCGCGCATCGAAGTGGTGGAGCGTCTCGACCAGAAAAGAGAGCGTTTGCGGGCCGCCGATCTTGCCCAGCGCGTCGAGGGCGAGATACGCCCGTGTCTCGGTGGTGCGGCCGCAAAACTCTATCAGAGGATCGGCCGCGCTCCGGTCCCCGATCTGGCCGAGCGAAAAGACCACCTCATCGACCACGCGCGGCTCCGGATCCATGAGCATCGGTATGAGGATCTCGGCATCGGCGGGATCCTGGATGCGGCCTGTGACCTCGACCGCGCGCATGCGGACGAGCGGATCCGCCGAGCCGAGATAGGCGAACAGCGCGCCGTCGCCGGTGACGCGCTGGTCTTCCCAGAAGGCGAGGTTCCGCAGGGAGTCGCGGCCGGCCTCCGTCCGGATCGCTCGATCGTACCGGCCGGCAGCCCGCGGTGGGCCTCCGACCCACATGACCGGGATCAGGGCGGACAGCAATATCCAGAAAGATCTTCGCATGGATGTTCGGGCGCGGCGCACGAAGCGCCCTGCCCGATGCTTCCACCGACCGTCTCTCACTGTCAAGGCCTGTTCGCCCGCCCCCTGACCGCCATGGGGGTCGATACACGGCCTGGTTGCCGGATCGGGATCGGCACTCTATAATCCATGCCATGACCGTGAGAAGGCCGA
>JBGSIK010000140.1:0-3910 GCA_041742575.1 Candidatus Krumholzibacteriia bacterium | reverse complement strand
CGGCCGCGGTCAAGTGCGCCGGCGGGGACATGCAGGCGCAGCTTCACGTCGAGAACGACGAGGCGAAGGCCGCGGTCAAGAAATCGCATTTCGGCGACCCCGGCCGGGTGCTGGGCCTCGCTGATCTCATCGGCGGAGAAGAAGCGATGCTCGCTGCCACCGCCGTCACCGACAGCGAGCTTCTCCGCGGGGTCCAGTTCAAACCGGGCGGCGCGGTGACCCACTCGATCGTGATGCGGCAGAGGTCGGGCACGATCCGTCTGATCGAAGCCAACCACCGTTTCGACCGCAGACCGGACTACAAATAGGATCCCACGCGGGACCGGCTGCCGGAGCGCCGCGTGACCACATACCCCGCGGGCGAAATCAGAGCGAGCGCCACCATGAATCTCCCGTTCCCTCCCAGTGATCGTGAAAAACGGCGGCGGCCGCTGGCCGATCGCATGCGTCCCTCCGTGCTGGACGACTTCGTGGGCCAGGATCACATCGTGGGGCCCGGGACGCTACTGCGCCGCGCGCTGGAGCGCGGGGATCTCCCCCAGTCGATGATCCTCTGGGGGCCGCCCGGATGCGGTAAAACCACCCTCGCGCGGCTCATTGCGGCCAGCGTCCGCAGCCGCTTCATGCCTTTCAGCGCCGTCACTTCCGGGATCGCGGAAGTGAAGCGCGTGGTCGCGGATGCGAAGAAGCTCCGCGCGGTCGAAGACCGGCCGCTTCTCCTCTTTGTGGACGAGATCCATCGCTTCAACAAGGCCCAGCAGGACGCCTTTCTCCCTCATATCGAGGACGGGACCATCGTGTTCATCGGGGCTACGACCGAGAACCCGAGCTTCGAAGTGATCGGGCCGCTCTTGTCGCGGTCGCGCGTGTTTGTCCTGCACGAGCTAGAGCCCGTTCACGTCGCGGCGATCATCCGGCGCGCGCTCTCGTCGGAAGACGGCCTCGCCCTCACGGGGAAGTTCGAGGTGGACGACGAGACCATCGCGTTTCTCTCCGAGCAGGCCCAGGGAGACGCGCGGGTCGCGTTGAACGCGCTCGAATACGCCGCGTCCGTGCTCGCGGGAACGCGTGACGCGCCCAAGGTGATCACGCGGGCGCTCCTCGAGGACGCCCTGCAGCGGCGGATGGTCACGACCGACAAGGGAGGCGAGACGCACTTCAATCTGATCTCGGCTCTGCACAAGAGCCTCCGCGGCGGTGACGCGGATGCGTCTCTCTACTGGCTCGCGCGCATGTGCGAGGCGGGAGAGGATCCGCTCTACATCGCGCGCCGCTTGGTGCGGTTCGCATCCGAGGACGTGGGCGTGGCCGATCCACAGGCGCTGGTGCAGGCGGTGGCCTCGCGGGATGCGGCGGATTTCATCGGATACCCCGAGTGCAAACTCGCGCTGGCGCAATGCGTGGTCTACCTAGCGTTGGCACCCAAGAGCAACGCCCTCTACACCGCCTACGGACAAGCCGCCGGGACGGTGCACGAAACGCCGCCTTACCCGGTTCCGCTCGTCATACGGAACGCGCCCACGCCGCTCATGAAGGACCTCGGGTACGGGAAGGGCTATCGTTATCCCCACGACTACGCGGACGCCTTCGCCGGTCAGGAGTATCTCCCCGAAGCGCTGGCCGGGAAGCGGTTCTACCATCCCAAGGACGCGGGGTTCGAGCGCGAGCTCAAGCGCCGCCTCGAGGAGTTCCTCTCCCGCAAGTCCTCCCGTCCGAAATAGGTGCGGCGCCGGCCGCGCGCTCCCAGTCCGTCCTGCGCTTTTGCGGCCCCACTGTTTCTTGCATGGATTCAATCTGATACACTCGGTCGGCCTCGACCGATAACGACGCGTCGGGAAAATCCATGGGGAACGAACAGCGAACAACAATTGAGCAGCAAGCCGTCGATTTCGCCGGCGGGCACCTGCGCGTATTAGGACCGCCGGGGAGTGGAAAAACGGCGCTTCTTGCCGCGCGATACCGCCGCCTCGAAACCGAAAGGCCCGGGGCCGTGGCGGTCCTCACGTTCTCGCGCCAGAGCCGCGAGGCCCTGGCGGCGGAGATCATCCCCAGTGGCAGCGCCTCATTCGGGCCCGTGCGCGTGTACTCGTACCACGGTCTCGCGTGCCGGGTCCTCGAGGCGGCGGGCCTGGATTCCGCGCGCGTCATCGACGAGATGGAAGACGCGATCCTCCTGGCGCAAGTGATCCGGGAGATGGCGCGGTCGCGCCAAGGAAACGCAAAGCTCCAGAGCGACTACCGAAACGTTGCCGAGTCTTCCGCCTTTCGCGAGGCCGTCTTGGGCGTCGTCCACACGCTCGCTCAGCACGGAATCACCGAGGCGCACCGGGATGCCCTGATCGCGGCGGGTCAGTCGGAGCGCGTGGCCGATCTGGTCACGATCTACCTCGCCTACCGGCGCGAGCTCGAGTCGCGCGGTTTGTGCACCTATTACGATGTCGCGTGGCGGGCGGCTGATGTCGCGGCGAAACTTCCCACCGATCGCGATCCACTCGTGGGCATCGAAGTCCTCTTGATCGACGATTTTCAGGATGTGGACCCCGGCCAGTACGCGCTCATCCGCGCGCTGGCGCCTCCGGGCGGGCGAAGGAATCTGAATGTCTTCGGCGACCCCACCGGCGCGCGCTTCCGCGAACGCGGCACCACCGACCGCTATCTAATGGAAGTATTCCCGCGCGAGTACAGGCCCACCGACTTCCGTTTACCGGCCGTGTGTGGGAACGACGAAGTGTTGGGGGCCGTCATGGACGCGCTGCTCCGGGAGACAACGGGCCCGGACGCTGATGCACACGCGCGTGCGGCGGGTATCCACTCGGGAGAGGAGCGAGCAATGCCGGCAGCGAACGGTGATCCGAACTCTCCTCCGCAGTTGTTTGGCCCCGGCCCCACTCCCGGGGCTCCCGTTGGTGACGAAGTGGAAGTGACACTCGGGGTAGCAGCGGATGAAGTGGCCGAGGCGGCACATGTGGCGGAAGAAGTCGCCGCTCTTTTGCAGTCGGGACGGTATCGGCCGGGTGATATCGCGATTGCCGCGCGCGAGAAGCGCGACTATGAGTCCGTGCTTGCGCACGCATTCCGCGCGCGCGGGCTCCTGCTCGACACCGGCCGGCGCGGCCAGCATCCACTCTCGTATTTCGTGGTGTCGCTGCTGCGCATCCTGGCGGATGCAGGGAGTGAAAGCGCGCGATATGCTTTAGCGGCGTCCCCCTATTTGGTCGCGCTCCAGGAAATCGGCGAGAAGGTCTCCCTACCGACGCCCGCGAACGAAGACGTACCCGCAACTCCGCGCGCGGAAGATACTGTTTCGGCCGTAGACATCGATGCGATTCGGGAAGAGATAATACGGAAAGCGACGCGGCATGGAACGTTCGATTTGATGGAGGCCCTTCGGGCATGGGTGCGCCCGTTCCTGGAGGAGACAGGCGAAAAGGAGCTGCCGGAGGAAGTACTCGCGTTTCTCACACGGCTCTCCGAAGAATGGCGGATGTACGAGGACCTTAGGGGGCGTGAGGGGCGAGGGTCTTCCGTCTCGCGCCTTTCTCAGTTCTTGTCATTCAGCCGCGCCGCTTCGGGTAACGAGCGCGGCAACGCGCCGGCTGGAAACCGCGTGGGGTTCTACTCGTGCCGTGAACTCACCTCCCGGCGGTTTCCCGCGGTTTTTGTCGTCGGGTGTTCGGAAAATCTCTTTCCCGCGCTGCCTCCGAGGGAAGCATACATACCGTACGGGCGTCTGGAGGCCGCCCTGCGCGATGTTTTGCCAGACCGGCCGGTGGAGCTCCACGCGGCGCGTGCGAGTGATCTCCTTCTCCGGGACGAATACGCGCTCATGCTCTCCACGCTCACGCGCGCGCGTGAGCGGCTTTTTCTCACGGCCCCCGAGCAGCACCGGGGTATTTCCACGCCCGCTCCG
>JBGSIK010000139.1:0-8833 GCA_041742575.1 Candidatus Krumholzibacteriia bacterium | reverse complement strand
GAGATCGTTGCCGTGGATGAATCGGGAGTTATCTACGTCTGGCATGCCGACGGCACCGAATTGCGCGACGGCGACGGGAACCCGAGCACACAGGGAGTGTTCTATCGGCTCACGGCATCGACATATCACTACTCGTGCCCTGCTCTGGTCGACCTCGATGGTGACGGTATGGACGAAATGGTGGTGGGAACACAGTCCGATCAGCTGTTCGTTTTCAACGGTGACGGCAGCATCGCTCCCGGTTGGCCCGTGGCGTTGGGTGCCGACGTCGCGGGCAGCCCGGCGGTCGGCGACATCAACGGCGACGGGGATATGGAGATCGTGGCCAACACGTTGGGAGGCGGCATCAAGGCTTATCACCACACCGGCGCCGTCATGTGGGGCCAGTGGTTCCCCAACAACAAATCATTCGGACCGTCTCCCGCGCTGGGCGACCTCTACGGGGACGGAAAGCTGGAAACGTTGATTCCCAGTTCGGACCGCAAACTGTACGCGGTCCGATTCAACGGCTCGATCATGTCGGGGTGGCCTGTCGTTTACAGTGACGTGACCTACACCGAGTCTTCGCCGATCATCGCGGATCTCGACAGCGACGGCAGTCCCGACGTGGTTCTGGGCAACGAGGGCCGGTTCATCATGGCCTGGAATGCCACCGGCAATCTGCTGGCCGGTTTCCCGCTGGCGACCACCGACGCCATGCGCGCGACCCCGTGCGCCGACGATGTCGACCGCGACGGGAACATCAATCTTGTCGCCGCCGGCTGGGACAAGACTGTTTATGTGTGGGATTTCCCGGGCGCTTATCACCCGAATCAGGCGCAATGGCCTCGCTTCCACGTGAACGTGCACAACAGCGGCGTGCACGGTGACCTGGTTCCGACCGGTGTAGAGGAAGGTTCGGTGGACGTGGCGGTGGGCCGGGATGGGGTGGAGCTCACGTGGACGATTCCGGCAGGTGCCGGCAGGGTGTTCGACATCGGGCGCGCGGAGGTGGCGGGTGAGGAGGCGAACGCGTTCCAGTTGGTGGCGTCGGGTGTGGTGGTGAATGGAGAGGGAGCGGTGCATTACCTGGATCGGGAAGTGCGGATGGGGTCACGCTACCTGTACCAGTTGGTGGTGGAGGAAGGGGGATCGGTGGTGCACACGACGGGAGTGGTGTACGTGCCGGTGACTCGGGCGGGATTGGAGCAGAACTATCCCAACCCGTTCAATCCGCGGACGCGGGTGGTGTATTACGTAGCGGAGGGCGCGGCGCAGCGGGTGGAGGTGGTGGTGTACGACGTGCGGGGCGCGCGGGTGCGGACGTTGGTGGACGGGATGGTGGCGGGCGGGCGGTACGAAGTGGAATGGGACGGGCGGGACAATGGGGGAGGTGTGGTAGCGTCCGGCGTGTATTTCTGCCGGATGGTGAGCACGGGGTTCACACAGACTCGCAAGATGTTGCTGCTCAAGTAAGGAGACCGATAGCAGCGACAAAGAAACGCGGGCCCGAGGGCTAAAAGCGTGTGGGGCCCGACAATTCCGAAGCCACCCGGGGCGACGTTTTACCCTCCTCGACACACCATCGCCCCTGGGTGGCTGTCTTTTCAGCGGGCTGACGTCGACACGGATCACGCTCAGTACAGGTACATCGCTCAAGGAGGATCCTATGAGACGCGGAGTGGTTTTGCTGTTGGCCGTGCTGGTGGTATTCCCGCTCAGCGCCTGGGCACAGATCGTCCCGCCCGGACCCGGCGTGGAGCTTCCCCAGGCCTACTTCGACCGTATCAAGGAGGACCGCACAGCTTTCCAGTTCCAGCGGGTATGGCTCGAGAAAGCGCGGCTGATCAAAGCCAACCGAGAAGCCTACGTGGAAGAACACGGCTTCTTCAACCGGCAGCTGCTCTCGCCCGCGATGAAAACGGACCTGGCCGTGACCGGCACCTTCAGCATCCCCGTGTTCTGTGTGAAGTACTCCAACACGGGGTCGGACCCGTATGCGACCAGCTTGCTGCAGACGAAATTATTCACTGGACCATTTGCGCCGCAGACACTCACCCAGTATTACTCGGAGATATCGTACGGCGACCTTACCGTGACCGGAACCGTGTACGGATGGCATCAGCTTCCGAACCTCGATACCTATTACGAGGGGCCATCGGGTTGCTACGGGCTGTGCGCAACGGGCAAGATGGGTCAGCTCATCCTGAGCACGCTCAACGGGAACGACGCTTCGGTCAACTTCGCGTTGTACGACAACGATGGCCCCGACGGCGTTCCCAACTCCGGTGACGACGACGGCTACGTCGATGTGGTTGCGTTCGTGCAGCCGGAGGTTGGCGCGGAGTGCGGCAGCAACAACAACATCTGGTCGCACCGGTGGGTGCTCTCGGGTTGGACGGGCTCGCCTTGGACGAGCAACGACGCGTCGGCCAACGGCGGCTTCATCAAAGTCGACGACTACACCATCCAGCCCGCTTGGAACTGCGGCGGGACCACATCGATCGACATCGGTGTGTTCTGCCACGAGTTCGGTCATGCCTTCGGTCTTCCGGATCTTTACGACACCAACGGCGGCTCGGAGGGGATCGGACACTGGGGCCTGATGGGTTCCGGGAGCTGGAACACTACAACACAGCCGTCCCATATGTGCGCATGGTCGAAGAGCGATCTGGGTTGGACGAGCCTGGTCGAGATCGGCACGCCGCTCTCGTCCTATTCAATCGCCAACGTCGAGTTCAACCGCCCTGTTTACCGCGCGAATGTCATGAACGAGCGCTGGCGCCGCATGACCGATTGCGCCATCTCGGGCACGTCGATGCGGTGTGGGTTGCGTGCGGCGGAGGCCACGGCGCGCGCTTGGGGAGGCGGCGAGGGATACGGGAACGGCTGGCAGGAGACGGTCTCTCGCGAGTTCTATTTCGACGGCAGCACGCCGGTGTCGCTCGCGTATGACTACAAGTACGACTCAGAACCCGCCTACGATTTCACCTACGGGAAGATCGACGTGGGAGGAGTTGTGAGCACGTTCGCGAGCTACGACGGTACCGGTTCGGGGCACGCGGTGATCGATCTCACGCCCTACCTCACCGGTTCCCCGCCGACGACATACGCGGTGAGCTTCGAATTCTTCTCGGACATGGCGTGGTCGGACGAGGACAATTCATATCCCACGACATGCGGCTCGTTCGTTTTCGACAACGTGACGTTGACCGGGGGCGGTGAGAACTACTCGACGGACTTCGAAACACGCGAGGACGGGTGGTGGGTGGACATGGCCGCCCCTTCGGAGTATTTCCTGCTCGAAAACCGCCAGCCGCTCGGTTCCGACGTGGCCGTGCACGGCGGTGGCGGGCTCGCGATCTGGCACATCGACGACGACGTGGCGCATTCCACGTACGGCAACACCGGAGGCTCCTCCAACACCAATCCGCGCGGCGTGGCGCTCGAGCAAGCGGACGGTTTGTTCAACCTCGAGAATAACGTCAACCGTGGCGACGCCGGCGACCCATATCCTGGGAGCACCGCCAACATGCTGTTCAGCACCGCCACCACGCCCAATAGCGTCAGCTACAACGGCACGCCGAGCCATGTCTACGTCAACCTCACTAGCGGAAACGGAGACCCGATCGGAGTCATGGCGCACGGCAGCTGGTTCCCGCCGGTCTACGCCAGCCACGCCCCGATCACCGAAGACAACGACAAGGTGATTTCACTCCAGATCCGGGGTGGAGGGTTCGTCAAGGGATGCACCGTGGCCCTCATCGATGGGAGCACGGTGCTGTCGTCGAGCACGGTGGGATGGATCGGCAAGGATTACATCATCGCTGCGATCGACCTGAACGCCGCGCCCGCAGGCGACTATGACGTCGTGGTCACGAACCCGGGCGGCGGGACTGTCGTCCAGGTGGATGGGGTCCACATCAACGACGTCGTCAGTGGAACGGAGGAGTATCCGCGAGTGCCTGCGGAATTCGCGCTCCGGCAGAACTTCCCCAACCCGTTCAATCCCTCGACGACGATCCCCTTCGACATCAGGGAACGGACGGAAGTGACGCTCCGGATCTACAACATCCGCGGGCAGCTGGTGCGGACGCTTGTAGAGAGGGTGCTCGAGGCACGATCGTACACGCAGCCGTGGGACGGCCGTGACGACGGCGGAGTGAGCGTCTCATCGGGCGTTTACTTCTGCAAGCTGGTCGCCGGCGACTTCGAAGACGTGCGCAAGCTCGTGCTCACGAAGTAGCCGCGGGCCTGCCGTCTTCGGGATCGGCACCCCGGGCCTTCGATCCCGAAAGTGGTAGGCGAGAACGGTCTCATCGAATGGGGTCCGCCGGAACCCGGTTTCCGGCGGACCCTTTTGCGTTCCTGGCCCCTCTGGCCTCTTCCCGGGGCCGATTGCGGTTGACAGCCGAAAGGGGTTAATGATAGGTTATTGAATCAAATAGCTCATCCCGTCCCATCTATTATTTATTCTGCGGATCTTTTGTCGAAAGGACCGGCGTCGCCAGGCGTCCGGCGAACGGGAAGGTGACATCTTGCAGTTCAATTTGACCGAAGAACAACTGATGGTTCAGCAAACGGCGCGGGAATTCGCCGACAAGGAAATCGCGCCGGTGGCGGACGAGAACAACCGGACCGGAAAATTCCCGGCGGATCTGGTCAAGAAGCTCGCGGACCTGGGGTTCCTGAGCATGTTGATACCAGAGGAGTACGGCGGGACCGGCCTGGGGAATTTCTGTCTCGCGCTCGCGCTCGAAGAGATCAATCGAGTGTGCGCGTCCACTGGGGTCACGATGTCCGTACATAACTCGCTTTGCAGCGGGCCGATCATCAAGTTCGGCAGCGACGGCCTCAAGAAGAGGTACCTGCCCAAGATGGCGAAAGGCGAGTTCCTCGGAGCCTACGCGTTGAGCGAGCCCGACGCCGGCAGCGATCCCGCCGCCCTCACGACCACCGCGTTGAAAGACGGCGGCGAGTACGTGATGAACGGCACCAAGAGCTGGATCACGACCGGCGCGGACGCGGACATATTCATCGTCATGGCCCGGACCGATCCGACTCAGCGCACGAAGGGCATCTCTGCCTTCGTTCTCGAGCGGGATATGAAGGGGTTCAGCGTCGGCAAGAAGGAGGACAAGCTCGGGCTACGGGCTTCGAGTACGGTCCAGCTCATCTTCGAGGACCTGCGCGTGCCAGCCGACCGGATACTGGGGGAGGAGGGCATGGGATTCAAGATCGCCCTGAACACGCTGGACGGAGGGCGGATCGGCATCGCGTGCCAAGGGGTCGGTATCGCGCAGGCGTGCTTGGACGAAACGGTCAAGTACGCGGAGGAGCGGGAAGCGTTCGGCAAGCAGATCGCTCATTTCCAAGCGATACAGTGGAAGATCGCCGACATGGCCACCAGGATCGAGGCCGCGCGTTTGCTCATGTACAATGCCGCGCGGCTCAAAGATGAGGGCAAGCCGCACGCCAAGGAGGCGGCCATGGCGAAGCTGTTCGCATCCGAGATATGCAATGAGTGCGCGCGGCAGGCGATCCAGGTCCACGGCGGGGCAGGATACCTCGAGGACTTCAAGGTGGAACGGTTTTTCCGGGACGCCCGTGTGACGGAGATCTACGAGGGGACGAGCGAGATCCAACGCATCGTCATTTCCCGGCACTTGCTTCAGAATCTGCATTGACGGGGCCGTCGGCCACCGGGGTCTCGATGCCGTAAGCGCCGAGGCGCCCGTGGAGCGTCGGCATCAGCGTTTTGGTCGCGTAGGTCGGCAAGGAGGAATCACATTGAAGTTGGTTGCGTTGATCAAGAACGTGCCCGACACCGAGGCGAAGATCAAAATCAACGCCGACGGCACGGATATCGAAACCCAGGGCATCAAGTTCGTCATGAACCCGTACGATGAGTACGCCGTCGAACAGGCGTTGCTCATCAAAGAACAGTTGAAGGACGGCTCCACCGTCACCGTGGTGTCGCTCGGGCCCGACCGGGTGATGGAATCGCTGCGTACCGCGCTGGCCATGGGGGCGGACGAAGCGATCCACGTGAGTGATCCGGCGTTCGAGGGCGGGGACTCGCAGGGAAACGCTCGTGTGCTCGCGGAGGTCCTCAAACCGGTCGCGCCGGACCTCGTTTTTTGCGGCAAGCAGGGTATCGATTTCGACGCCGCCCAAACGCCGCCCGCAGTCGCGGAGTACCTCGGGCTGTCACAGGCTTTGATCGCGGTCGAGTTCAAACTGGGCGGTGACGGGAAGACGGCGACAGTGAAACGGCGTGTGGAGGGTGGAGACGAGATCGTCACCCTTACGTTGCCGGCGCTGGTGTCGTGCGAAAAGGGGCTGAACGAACCTCGCTATGCGTCGCTGCCCGGCATCATGAAGGCCAAAAAGAAGGAAATCAAGAAAATCGCGCTGTCCAGCATCGGGCTCGGCGCCGGGCGGGTGGGGAAATCCGCGGCGCAGTCGCACGGGCAGAAGTTCCATCCGCTGCCCGAACGTCCGCCGGTGAAGATGATTGCCGGCGAGCCCAAGGAACAGGCAAAGGAACTTGTCCGCCTGCTGAGGGCGGAGGCGAAGATAATCTAGCGTCATCACGAGGAAAGGAAAGGGACCCTCGTCCCGATAAAGACATGAGCAACGTGCTGGTGTATGCCGAGATTCGAGAGGGCGTTTTCAAGGGGATCAATGCCGAGTTGATCACCGCCGCGCAATCGCTGGCGAAGGAAACGGGCGGGGAGGTGCAGCTGGCGCTGGTGGGCAGCGATGTCGATGCGCATGTTGGCGAAGCGCAGCGTTTCGACCTGGTCCGCGTCTTCGTCGCCAAGCATTCCGAGCTTGCACACTACTCGTCGCAGGGCCATGCCATGGCGCTCGAGGCCATCATCGAGCGGGGAAAGCCGAAGTTCGTGTTGTTCGGCGCCACGGCGATGGGCAAGGACCTGTCGGCGAGGGTCGCCGCCAAAGTGGGAGCGTCGCTCTTCACCGACTGCACGGAAGTGGGGCTCAAGGACGGAAACCTGAAGGTGATACGGCCGGTTTACTCGGGCAAGGTTTACATGGAAACGGTCTCGAAGGCGGCCATTCAGATGTGCTCCATCCGGCCCAATATCTATCCCCCTGCCGAGCGTCGAAGCTCCTCGGCCGAGGTGGTCGAGATCCCGGTCGCATTGTCGGCCGACGCCATCAAGGGGCGCGTCACCGAGACGATCAAGGCGACCACCGGCGGTAAGGATGTCACGGAGTCCGAGGTCATCGTCGCCGGCGGTCGCGCGCTCAAGAGCGGCGAGAATTTCGCGATCCTCCAGAAGCTGGCAGACGTGATCGGCGGTACGGTGGGGTCGTCGCGCGCAGCGGTCGATGCGGGTTACGTGCCCCATTCGACTCAGATCGGCCAGACGGGCAAAGTGGTGAATCCCAAGCTGTACTTCGCCGTCGGGATTTCCGGGGCCATCCAGCACCTGGTGGGGATGCGCACGTCGAAGGTGATCGTCGCCGTCAACAAGGACGAGAACGCGCCCATTTTCCAGAAGGCCGATTACGGCATCGTGGGAGACCTGTTCGAGGTCGTGCCGCTGCTGACGGAGGAGTTCAAGGCGATGTTGGGGAAGTGATCGCCCCGGCTCTTCCCGGCTGAGTCAAAAGGTGTACGCGACGCTGAGCGAAAAGAGGGTGGCGGTGGCATCGTCATCCTCTCGTTCGTGGTCCTCCGGTTGGTAGTCGAGCAGTCCAGTGAAAGTCACGCTATCCCACAAGCGCTGGCTCACGAAGGCGGCGATCCGGTGGTAGACGTAATCGGAAAACAAGGAGAAATCCCCGTCTTCACCTGCGAATGACTGGTACCATCTCTTGCCGGCCTCGTAAGACAACGAGAACCAAACCCCGCTTGCTCGTGAATAATCCACAACGACCCTGGCTCCGTACTCCGAGTAGTCGTCCTCGTCCGAAACGTCGCTCTGCAGGAAGGCGAAGGTCGGTCCGGCGCCGGCGGTCGCGTACAGCGAAGGGTGCCAGTTGAGCAGGAGCGACGTCCGGTTTTCCGCGAAATCGAAGTAGACCGCGTCTTTTCGATCGTACTGGTACCACTCGAAGTCGTTCTCGATCTCGCCGCTCATGCTCAAGCCGAACGGCCACTCTGCGGAAAGACTCGCCGCCCCCGACCAGTAGGAGCTGCGGGGTGAGTTCTCCTCGTAAATCCGGCGTTCGCCGCCGGCCCGGAGCGCCACCCCTTGGTGGAGGGCGGCGAGATACCGGAACTCGATCGACGGCACCACCGCGTCGTATTCGATCTCCGTGCTATCCGGAATGGTCATGGTCACGTACGTAGCCTGCACGTCCACCCAGGTGGACAAGTACTTCTCGAACTCGCCGGAAAGAGAGATCTTGTTCTTGACGTAGTCGTAATCGAATTCGGTGCGCTGCTCGAAATTCTGGTATTCGAGTCGATCGGCCAGTCGGATGGCGAAGGACTCCGAGACCGAGCGCCGGAAATAGCCGCGAGTGTAGAGGCGAGTGTAGTCGTTGGGGAACTGGTATGACGACCCGTCGCCGAACGATCGCCTCACGATATCGGCGTCGAAGGAAACCCGCGAGCTTCCCGACCACAATCTCTGAAGGAACCTCAACCTGCCGCCGGTTTCGTAGCAGTCGTCTCCGTACTGGGCGCGTCCCTCCACGAGAAAGAAGTCGTGCAGGTATGTGCCCGTGAGAACTCCCAAGCTTGCGGTAGTGCGAAACTCGTTGACATCGTCCAGTGTGTCCCGATCCACGATGGAGTACTTCTCACGGAACGAGTCGAAGCCCGTCGCCACCGACCCTGTGAGCCGCGTCCCCGCCGGGCGAACCGGCCATGTCT
>JBGSIK010000138.1:0-2409 GCA_041742575.1 Candidatus Krumholzibacteriia bacterium | reverse complement strand
CGGCCAGGACGGCGCGCCGTCCGTGGAACCGCCGAGGAGGAAAAGCATGGCTCGAGAGAGAGTGAACACGACCAAGAAGGATCCCGCCCAGCTGGGGGCCATCGAGAGGGACACGATGGTCAAAATGCTCCACTACATGCGCCTGACGCGCACCCTTGAGGACCGCATCGAGCGGAAGCTCTACCGGCAGGGCAAGATCGTGGGCGGCGTCTACGTGGGGCTGGGGCAGGAGGCGATTTCGATCGGTACGGCGATTCACATGCGCGACGACGACGTGGTCGCTCCTTCTCATCGAGACATGGGTGTGTTCCTGATCCGCGGGGTCACGCCGCGCCGCATAATCGCCCAGTACATGGGCCGCAAGTCGGGGCTTACCGGCGGCAAGGACGGCAACATGCACATGGGCGATATGAAGCACAATATCATCGCCTTCGTGAGCCACCTCGCCGACAACGTCCCCGTGGCCGCCGGCGTCGCGCTTGCGTTCAAGCAACGCGGCGAGAAACGAGTGGCCTTGTGTTACAACGGCGAGGGCGCTACCAGCCGCGGTGACTGGCACGAGGGAATCAACTTGGCCTCCATACACAAGCTTCCCGTGGTGTACTTCGTCAATAACAACGCGTACGCGTACTCGACTCCGGTGCACCTCCAGATGGCGGTCGAGAACGTGGCGGACCGCGCCCCCGCGTACGGCATTCCGGGAGAAATCGTGGACGGCAACGACATCATCGCCGTGTACCACGCTGCCAAACGCGCGATCGACCGCGCCCGTGACGGGGGCGGTCCGTCGCTGGTGGAATTCAAGACCTTCCGCATGACGGGGCATTCGGCCCACGACGACGCCGGTTACGTTCCTCGGGAGTTGTTCGAGGAGTGGCGCTCCAAGGACCCGATCGTGCGCTACGAGAGAGTTCTCGCCGAGAAGGGGGTCCTGGGGCGCGAGGAAATCGAGAAAATGCAAAAAGAGATCGACGCCATCATCGACGACGCGACCGAGTGGGCGGAGAAGGAACCCTACCCCGGCGCCAAGGACCTCACCAGAGGCGTATACTTCGAAGGCTGATGCGGCGAAACAGGAGAAGAGCATGGCAAAGACCACATACGTCGACGCGATTCGGGATGGCCTCTGGGAAGAGATGGAAAGGGACGACCGCGTTTTCCTGCTGGGTGAAGACGTGGGGATATACGGCGGCGCCTTCAAGGTCAGCAAGGGCATGCTCGAACGCTTCGGCGACCTGCGCGTGATCGACACCCCCATCTGCGAATCGGCGATCGTGGGAGCGGCGGTCGGCGCGGCGCTGGCCGGTATGCGCCCGGTGGTGGAGATGCAGTTCATCGACTTCATCTCCTGCGCGTTCGACCAGATTGTCAACTTCGCCGCCAAGTGTCGCTATCGCTGGGGCGCCGGCATTCCCATCGTCGTGCGCGGTCCCTGCGGGGGCGGCGTGCACGGCGGGCCTTTTCACTCGCAAAACGTCGAGTCGTATTTCTTCAACGTGCCGGGACTCAAGATCGTGTGCCCGTCCACGGCCTACGACGCCAAGGGGCTCATCAAAGCCGCGATCCGCGATGAGGACCCGGTGCTTTACTTCGAACACAAGTACCTGTACCGGCGTGTGAAAGAAGATCTTCCCGAAGAAGATTTCGTCGTGCCGATCGGTAAAGCGGCGCTGCGGCGCGAGGGAGCCGACCTGTCCATCATCACCTACGGCGCCATGGTGTACAAAGCGCTCGACGCCGCCGAGGAGCTGGCCAAGGAAGGCGTCGAGGTGGAAGTGCTTGACCTTCGAAGCCTGCTGCCGCTCGACGAGGAGGCGATACTGGCCACCGCCAAGAAGACGAGCAAGATCATCGTGCTCCACGAGAGCACGTTGACCGGAGGGCCGGGCGGCGAGATCGTCGCCCGGATCGCGCAAAAGGCATTCGAATACCTGGACGGACCGATATTGCGCATAGCGCCGCCCGACACGCCCGTGCCCTACAGCCCGCCGCTGGAGGAAGCCTTTTTGCCGCAGGTTCAGGGCATCGTCGAGAAAGCCCGCGAGCTGGCGGCTTACTAGAGGATCCCGGCGGTAACCGGCCGTCTGGCGCAGGGGAGGAGTCCGAGGCTTTCTCGCTTCCCGCTCTGCTGTTGATCGAAGAGAAGGAAAAGAGGACGACAAAGATGAGCATCGACGTAATCATGCCCCAGATGGGCGAGAGTATCGCCGAGGGAACGATGGTCAAGTGGCTCAAGAACGTTGGTGACCGCGTCGAACGAGACGAGCCGCTATTCGAGATATCCACGGACAAGGTGGACGCTGAAATTCCGTCCCCCGCATCCGGCGTTCTGCTGGAGATACTGGTTCGCGAGGGGGAAACGGTTTCGATCAACACGGTGGTGGCACGGCTCGGCGAACCCGGCGAAGC
>JBGSIK010000137.1:0-3861 GCA_041742575.1 Candidatus Krumholzibacteriia bacterium | reverse complement strand
CTGGACCTCAAGCACCGCGTGAAGCAGCATTGGATACCGCCGCTGGCGTTCACCGCGCTGGGCGCGATTCATGGTTATACGTGGGCGCGATTCCGCATATATCCGGACGGCAGGATGGAAGGGCTCGCCGTGATCGAGCAGGAGGGGCACGAGTCGTTGCACCGTTCCAGCATCAACGCCATCACCGGAGCGGCGCCGTTTCGCCCGCTGCCGGCGAATTTCCCCGAGCCGTACCTGGAAGTGACGTTCGGGTTCTATTACCTATTGCCGGGGGACGAGGAGCGTTTTTTCAAGCAGACGAGAAAGGAGTAAGCGCGGATGTGGGCGATTTTCGTTAAGGGCGGTCCGGTCATGATCCCGCTGGCCCTCTTGTCGGTCGTGGGCCTGGCCGTGTTCATTGAGAAGGTAATCACGCTGCGACCGTCACGTGTTATCCAGCGCGAGATCGTCAATACCATCGAGTCGGTGAACAGCAAGGCCGACATTCCTATGGCGCTCAAGATCTGCGAGCGCTACAACACGCCGTTCGCCAATATCATCCGCGTGGGCCTCGAGGAGGCCGGCGAACCGCTCGTCATCGTGCGGCAGGCGATGGAGGATACCGGCCGCCGGGAGACAAAACGTCTCGACCGCTACATGGTGGTCCTGGAATCTGTGGCCGTGGCCAGCCCGCTGCTCGGGCTCCTGGGCACCGTTTTCGGCATGATCCGTGTGTTCTCGGTGATCAGCATCTCCGGCGTCGGACAGGCCGGGCTCCTCTCCGGCGGGATCGCCGAGGCGCTCATCACCACCGCCTTCGGGCTCTGTATCGGTATTCCGGCGCTGATCGCGTTCAACCTGCTCGACGCGCGTGCGGATGGGCTCGTGGTCCGCATCGATGCCAACGCGCATGTGCTGCTCCGGCAGCTGGCGGCGATCGAAGAGCAAGCCAAGGTAAGTGATCGGTAGGGTAACCCATGGAATTTCGCACCGGCAGACGCAAGCGCTCGCTCGTGTTGAACATCACGTCGCTGATCGACGTGATGTTCATCCTGGTGCTCTTCTTCATGGTCTCGACGACCTTCTTGAGCCAGCCGGCCATCAAGCTCGAGCTGCCGGAGGCGAAATACGCCGAGGTCGCGCGCCAGACGCCGCTCGTGGTCTATGTCGATCCCGATGGCCAGATCTACCTCAATGACGAACCGATCGCGATATCACTCCTGGGCGAGGAGCTCAAGCGCAAGCTCGGGGACGACGCCGAGAAGTCGGTGGTGCTCAAGGCCGACTCGCGCGTTACTCACGGCGCCGTGATCCGGGTCCTCGACGTGCTCAAGAGCTCGGGGGTGAAGAAGCTGACTGTCGCCACCCGCCCGCCGGAGTGACGCTCCGGAGTAAGGCCGCGGACGGAGGCTCCGGAGTAAGGCCCCGGCGCGGCGCCTTTCCCACCTTGACGGCACCGGTCAGCTGTGTTAGTGGTTAGCCTTGCTTTTTAAACGAGTTACGTGATCAGGAGGGCCGTTGCCGAAGCGTATCTGGACCTTCGCCGTCATCGCCGCGTGGGTGGCAGGCACATTGTCTTGCTCCGATAGCTCCGATACCCCGCTGGGTTCCGAGTTCGTAGGAAACGGACTGGGGAGCCGGCCGGGCTCCGTGTTCGAGGACTCGATCGCGATCACGAGCGGCGACACCGTGGTGACGTTCCACTCGCTCATCGAGGACGCCACCTACCTCGAGGTGGGGCGGGAGGACGGCTACGAGCGTTTCGCCCTGCTGAAGATCAATTTCTCGGGCGCCGGATCAGACACGCTGCGCACGGTATCGCGGGCCACACTCCGCTTCAACATCATCGACAGCGACGACTATGCGGACGTGATCCGCGCGCGTTTCTACGAGCTCGGCTCCACTTACGATGAGGGAGACTCGGTGGCCGCGCTGGATACGACCCAGGTCATCCCCGATCCGAACTCCGGGGCGGCGGACCGCAGCCTTTCCTTCGGCACCCTCGTGTACGACCTGCCCACCGACCTCGTAGAGGCCTGGATCCGCGGTGACTCCGACCATATGGGCATCGCCATCGTTTTCGTGGAAGAGTCCGACAAAGTGATGGGGCTCAATTCCCTCGAGACCGCCACGAGTTCGCTTCGCCCCTCGATACAGGCGAATTTCACCGACGGCGAATTCACGAACTTCCCGGCTTCCGACGACGGCATCCTGGTGCAGCCCACGGCGGCGACAACCAATCTGGTAATCTCCGACGGTTACGTGCGGCGCATCCATTTCCGCATCGACCTCTCCGCGCTGAACGACAGCGCCGCCGTCCACGAGGCGCGCATCGTATTCCGCTTCGTTCCGGGCACGGTCTTCGGTGAGAACCAACAGGTGATTCTCTACGCGCCGAATTCGGGCGATCCCGACGCGGTGCTGTTTCGCACCGGCCAGCTCGTGACCACGCGGACGCTGGATGTCGATTCCGGAGTGCTCGAGCTTCCGCTCACCAACGCGCTCCTGGCGGTGTTGTCGGGCGCGCTCGCCGACAACGGATTCGTTCTGCGTTTCGTCACCGAGAACACCGAGGTCCGGCAGGCCGAATTCTACCCGGGCTCGGATCCGACGAATCGCCCCAAGGTGTTCATCACCTACTCCACGCCGGCGGAGTTCGACTCGTGACGGCGAGGAGGCAGATGCCTGATACCGGATGGCGCCTGCGCGGGCGGGTTCCGGCGGCGGCGTTGGTGATGACGGCGGTGGCCGTTTTCGCCGGAGCCGCTCATGCCGAGTCGAAGTACAGTCTCCTGCTGCTCGGCGAGCGAATATGGGCCGGCGAGGTCAGGGCGATCTCGCTCGGGAGCGACATGCAGTTGCTCGAGGATTCCCTCGCCCTCCAGTACAATCCGGCCGCTTGGTCGATGATTCGCAAGGTGACGTTCACCAGCTCCGGTTATTTCTCGTCGGACCGTTTGCGGAGCGACGAATATAACGAACGCGAGGCCTCGGTGCGGTTCTCGACGTTCACGATGGCTTTCCCCGTTACACGGCTATTCACGGTGGGAGTCGGCTACCGGGGAAAGTACGACGCCACCGCCAATTTCGTCACACCCATGACGACTGCGGATGGGGAGCGGTACGGGGTGTTCTTCAACAGGATCGGGGGACTGTCGAACTACCCCTTCACCGCCGCCGTGCATGTCGCGCGCGCCCTCCAGGTCGGGGGGTATTTCTCAATCGAGCGGGGTTCGATCGAGGATCGCTGGGACATCATTTTCGCCGATCCCACCAAGAACGTCGCGACCAGTTCGCAGAAGCGAACCATGAGCGGCACGGGTTACGGTTTGGCGGCCGTGCTCCGTCCTTTGAGGAGCGTGAGTCTGGGCGCCGTCTACGAGGGGGAGATCGAATACGACACCAATGTGTTGGAGCAGTACTCGAACTCGAGCTCGAACCGCGCGTACAAGGAGACCACGCGCCTGCCGGCGCGGTGGACGATGTCGGCGACCTGGCGGGTGCAGCCGGGGTATTCGGTCTACGGGACCTACTCCTTCAGCGATTTCACGCAGTTCGAGGGTTTGGACTTTCCCAGCGAGCAGCTCGCTCGCGAGGACGCTGTTTCCCTTGGTTTCGAGTACGGAAAAGGGCTTCCGGTCTGGAGTCTGCGGTTGCCCATCCGCCTGTCGGCGACCTACACCAGGTATCCCTACGAGTACCCGGTGGATGAGTCCATCACCAGTCTCCTGTTCGGACTGGGGCTCGGCTTGAAATTGCGCGGCGGTATGAGTAAAGTCGATGTCGCGTTCCAGGGTGGGTACATGGGCGACCTGGACAAAAACGGCATCGACGATCGCATGTTCCGTGTGTACGTCGGATTCAACGGCTCGGAGATCTGGC
>JBGSIK010000136.1:0-2761 GCA_041742575.1 Candidatus Krumholzibacteriia bacterium | reverse complement strand
GACGTGGGCGGGCCGGCCGAGATCGGCGCCATCGCGGCGGTCTTCAACGAGATCACGAACAAGTTCAAGCGGGCGCAGGACAGCATCCTCGAACAAGAGAAAATGCACAAGGAAATGGAGGTGGCGAAGGAAATCCAGCAGTCGTTGCTGCCGCGCAAGGAACCGGAGGTGAGCGGTTACGACATAGCCCCGCTCTACCAGGCCGCCGCCGAGGTCGGGGGCGACTACTACGATTTCGTCCAGGTGGACGACGACACCATCGGAGTGGTGGTGGCGGACGTTTCCGGCAAGGGGGTGCCGGGATCGCTGGTGATGACGATGATACGGACTGCGCTCCGGATGGAAGCTCGCGGTAACAAGAACGCGTCCGACGTGATGGCCAAGATGAATTCGTTCGTCACCGACGATATGAAGAAGGGCATGTTCGTCACCATGTTCTACGTGATTCTGGACTCGCAGAACCGCACCATCAGCTACGCGAGCGCCGGCCACAATCCCATGATCCTGTACCGTCACGAGACCAACGAGACCTTCTTCCTCAATCCCAAAGGCTTCCCGGTCGGGATCAGCCTGCCGGACGAGGAGTTGTTCCGCAAGTCGATCAGCCTGGAGAAGATCAAGCTGAAGAAAGACGACATGCTGCTCATCTACACCGACGGCGTTACGGAAGCAATGAACGAACGCCGCGAGCAGTACGGGGAGCAGAGGCTCCTTGGTATCATCAAGGAGCACGGGCACCTGCAACCGTCGGATTTCGTGGCGGTGCTCGAGCGCGACATCAAGAAATTCACAGGCGGTAACCCCCAGAACGACGATATCACCGTGGTGGCGATCAAGGAGAAGCTGGCCGCCGACGACGTGCTGTCCGGTATACGCAGGAAGCTGATCGACATGGTGGAAGTGCAGGGCATGGGGGTCAAGGAGGCGTGCCGGCTGATGCGGGTCTCTCCGGCCACTTACTATCGCTACAAGAAGCGCCTCGAGGTCATGGGCGAGCGCGGGCTCAAAGACGCGGTCCTGCGCGAGGACACACAGCTCAAACGCTTGAGCCTGGAAGCGCGCCGTGAAATCATGGAGATCATCAAGGAGCACCCCGAATACGGCGCAAAGCGGCTCACGCAGGAATACAACACCGACAGGCAAGAGGCGAAACAGGTAACGGAACGAATGGTGTACGACGAGCTCAAGCGCCTCAACCTGAACACCAAGGAGCTCCGGATCGACTATCTGCGGCGGAACCGGCTGCTCAAAGAGGAAGAGGTCGACCGCCGCACGGGCGCCGAGATCGTCGAGGAATTGCTGCGCGAGATCTCGACCCAGCCTGCGAAGCCCGGGGCGGCCGGGAAAGAAGCGGCCGATCTCGAGGCCAAGACCGAGCATTACGAAGGCGTGGTGCTGGCGGTGACGGACGCGCCGGACGGTGTCACCACGATTCATCTGGGCGGGCACCTGGATTCCGTCACCTCGGGCACGCTGGAGCACCGCCTCAAGGAACTCATCGCCGCCGGCAAGTCCAAGTTCATCATCGATCTGTCGGAGATCTCATACATCTCGAGCGGGGGATGGGGAATCTTCACCGGGGAAGTGCGGGACCTGCGGCAGAAAGGCGGAGATGTGGTCCTCATCGGCATGACGAGCGAGGTATACGACGTTTACGAGCTGCTCGGATTCAACGAGGTCATCAAGGCCTTCGTCGCCGAGAAGGAGGGGCACACATACTTCGGGCTGCCGGCGGAGGAGCGCATGGCGATGGCGGCGCCGCCCGTTGCAGCCGAGGGAGGCGGCCCGGAGGGTGAAGTGGGGGTGGAGGCCGAGTTGCCGGGCGAATCCTACGTGCCGGAGTGGGAGAGCCTCCGAATAGAGGCGACCACCGTTGGCGCGGAAGGGGACATGGCGGTGCTGTCGCTGCGCGGCATCATCGACACGGTGAGCGCGGAGAACCTGCGCAAGGCGCTGAGTAACGTGATCGGGCGCAATATACACAAGATCGTGGTCGACATGTCGCAAGTCGAGTACGTGAGCAGCGGGGGATGGGGGACGTTCACCGAGCGCCTGCGCGAAGTGCGCCGGCACGACGGGGACATCAAGCTCTTCGGCATGGACCCGGATGTCTACTACGTATTCACCATGTTGGGTTTTAACATTGTGCTGTCGTCGTTCGATGTGCTTGCGGATGCGATCGAGGACTTCGGGCGTCCTGGGAAGCCCGCCCCGGAAGCGGAAGTCATGCCCGGACGCGCGGGCGCGTCGCCCGCTGCAAAACAGAAAAAGCCGGGAGGGGAGCGGTCGCCCACGGGGGGGTTCGACGTGGATCTCCGCGGGCGTGACATCGAGAAGGTCGTGGTGTGGGAGGACGCCGGCGACGGGGTGCTGGTGGCCCACCTCAACGGATACATCGAAGCGGCGGCAGCGGACGCGCTGGCATCCGGCATGATGCAGGAACTCACCGTGCACCCGCGATGCGTTCTGTTCGATCTGACCAATGTCTCTTACATCTCGAGCAGCGGTTGGGGGCAGTTCGCGAAGGCGTACGAGACGGTGCGAAAATGGGGTGGGACCGTGGCGCTTTACGGGATGAACCAGGAACTGCAGGATATCTACGACTGCCTCGAGTTTCGCGCTTTCATTACCGCTTATCCCACGCGGGAGCGGGCGATCGGCGGGGTGGGAGCCCACGACGCGCGCGTCGCGCAAGGTCATGCACCGGACAGGGAGGTGGTGGGGACGCCGACCATCACGCCGGAACCGGGGCCGCCGGCTC
>JBGSIK010000135.1:0-3166 GCA_041742575.1 Candidatus Krumholzibacteriia bacterium | reverse complement strand
GGTGCCGCCAATCCGCTCGACACGGACCGTCGCTCCCGCGGGAATCGCCACGAAGAAATGGGCGGCCGGGACGAAGGGTGAGGCCAGGGCCTCAGGGCCCACTTCGACCTCCAGCTCGCCGTTCCGCTCGGAAAGAAGGCGCACGTCGCCGTCCCCGCCGGCCACAGACAGCGAGGCCAGCAGCGCCACGACGCAAATCGCCAGACAAATGGATCGCATGCGGTGTTCCGACGTCGAAATACAGGGTTGAAACCCGGATCGTTACCGATTCACTAGCGTCGAGTCAGTCGCAAATAGTCGATGCGGAACTCCCTCGCTCTAGGCGCCATCGATCCAGGGGTGAAATTGGGTGGGCTGGCCAAACGACTATGGTACTTCGGGCAACTCATAGAATGACAATGAGATATTACACCGCGCGCCAGGCTAAAGTCAAGGCGTTTCTTCGAGGAAGTACCCGATCTTCTTGTACTTCTTCAGACGCTTGTCGACGAGAGTTGCCGCGTCGAAGTGCTGCAGGTAATCGAGTTCTTCGTACAGCACGCGCCTGAGCTCCTCCGCCATCGCCTGCGGATTCCGATGCGCGCCGCCGGCCGGTTCATCGATCACGCGATCGATGATACCCAACCCGTACAGATCCGCCGCCGTGAGTTTCAGCGCTTCGGCCGCTTCCTTGACCTTGGACTGGTCTTTCCACAGAATGGCCGCGCACCCCTCCGGCGTGATCACGGAATAAACCGCGTATTGGAGCATCAGGATGCGATCCGCCACGCCAAGGGCGAGCGCTCCCCCGCTCCCACCTTCCCCGATCACGACCGATACCACCGGGACGGTGAGGGATGCCATCAACTTGAGACTCTCGGCGATCGCCTGGAACTGCCCCCGCTCTTCTGCACCGATCCCCGGGTACGCGCCCGGAGTGTCGATCAGTGTGACCACCGGCAGGCGGTACTTCTCCCCAAGCCTCATCAAGCGTTGCGCCTTCCGGTAGCCTTCGGGGTGCGCCATGCCGAAGTTCCGTTGTACGTTCTCCTTGGCGTTGCGACCCTTCTGCTGGCCCACCAGCATGATCCGCTTTCCGTCAATGCTCGCCAGACCGCCAACGACGGCAGGATCGTCTCGGAACGTGCGGTCGCCGTGGAGCTCGACGAACTCCTCCGCTATGGCGTGCACGTAATCGAGCGTATACGGCCGGAGCGGATGGCGCGCGAGCTGGACCTGCTGCCACGCCGTGAGTTTGGAGAAGATATCGTTTCTGAGCCTCTCCGCCTTGGCCGACAGCCGTTCGACTTCCTCATCCACGGGAACATTCTGCACCGAGGCGAAGTGTTTCAGCTCCGCTATCTTGTCCTCGAGCTCGATGATCGGCTGCTCGAAGTCGAGGAACTGCCTGCCCATCGGTCGGCTGCGTCTCACCTGCTCCACCACGCGGGGACCCCCATTCGATTCAGAACAGATCCACGAACGAGATCTCCAGCTCCCGACCCACATTCCGCCGGGACTCGTAGTTCTCGCTCAGGTCCCTGAAGATTAACATCAAAGACAGATTTTCGCCATAGGTTACCCGCACCGCCGCGTCTATGTACATACCCCCGCCGCCGAACCCGTCACCCCCGCTGTTGTCGTTGAGCGCGGCGTCCGCATCCACCAGCAGCTCCAGTCCGTGGAAGACCTCCCAGCCCGCGGCCCCGAACACGTTGGGCTCATCGTCGCCGTCGGCGTCCTCGAAGCTGTAGTTCGCGCCGCCATGAATCGAGAACTGCCCGACCCACACCGACCAGTTCTTGCTCAATACGGCGTAGAGCCCGCGCGACTTTCTTTCGTACCGCTCCTCCGCCTCGTCGTAAATCCCGACGCCCTGGGAGTTGAACCCCACCGCGAGCGCGGGACCTCTGGCCTCCTCGATCAGGCGCAAGCTCAGCTGGAAACCGGGCTGATCATTGCTGCGCACGTCCTCATACGAGATCACGTTCTGCAGCCCGAACGACACCCCCATGTGGACCCGGCTCTTGAAACCGACCCGCACCCCGATGAGAAAGCTGCTCTCCGGACCCATCCGGCCCTGCACCAGGTATTCCCCGTGCGCGAGAATTCCCGCAGTCGGCGAATCAATCGCATAGGTGGGCTCGTTGAGGCCTGCGTCTGCCTCCCCCCCGGCCGTCAAGACGGCGATCACGATCATCACGCAGAGTGTTCTTCTCATTGGCTCATGGTGCCGACGCCGGTCACGTGGCCAGCGAGGCCGGGACCAGACGGATGTTTTCCGTGCCCACGGCCGCGCCCAGGCGGGACACGAGGTCGTAGTCCAGCTTCACTCCCTGCGATCTCGCCCGTATCACGTGTGTGCGCCGACCTCCCTCCTTCAAATGGAAATAGATCTTGGTCTGGCCGTCGCGCCCCGCGAGAATCTCCTCGAGGGCGTGGATCTTCGCGTCGGCAAGCGTCTCCAGGTCGAGTGTGAAATGAACTTCCTTCGACTCCGGAAAATACTCCTCCGACACGGGAACGATCGCGTTCACCAGCAGTTTGCCTTCTCCCCCGCTGCGATTCGAGATCTTTCCCCTGAGCAGAAGGACCCCGTCCTCCGCCAGGTAGGGGCGCGCTTTCTCCAGCACGTCCGAGAACAGGATCGCTTCCGCCTGACCTTCCCGGTCCTCCACCGTTACGAAGGCCATCGGGTTCTGCTTCCTGTCGAGGATCTGCTTGACGTTGGTGACCAGGCCGCCGAACACCACCTCGCGCTCGTTCGCGGCCGCCCGGATGGCCGTCGAGGAAGTGTCGCTCATCATGGCGATGACGTCCTTCGACTTCTCCAACGGGTGGCCGGTAAGGAAGAATCCGAGCGCTTCCTTCTCGTGCTTCAGCATGTCGCGCGCGGTCCAAGGCTCGCACTGCTCCAGCGGGACCTCGTCGGTCTCGTCGACGCGCCCGAACAAACCGAATTGTCCCTGTGCCGCGTCCCGGGTCCGCTTGGACGCCCGCTCCATCACCCGCTCCAGCGACTTCATCTTCTGGGCCCTGTGCCCGGGCAACGAATCGAGCGCCCCTGACTGTATCAGGCTCTCGTACACCCTCTTGTTTATGATCCGTGAGCTCAAACGCGAGCACAGGTTCTCCAGCGAACGGAAGGGACCGCCGCGGCCTCGTTCCTCGACGATGTGCTCGACCG
>JBGSIK010000134.1:0-6681 GCA_041742575.1 Candidatus Krumholzibacteriia bacterium | reverse complement strand
CACCGGGTCGCTCGGGCACGGCTCCCTACGACCGACCTTGCCCATTTCAGTTCCGTGCACAACGGTCGCCTCGGTTGCCGGCTCGCCGATGGACCGAACTATTATTGCTCGCCGGCAAACGGCCCGCTCGACCCGGTGTGGCCGACCGACCCCTAACCCCGCGCGGCCGCGCTGGTTTCGCAGAGCGATCCGATATCGCCGGCCGACCCCGAACTCGACAGAACCCGCGCGAATGGCAGCTCAGAGAGCCCTTCGAGGCACCGAAGGGCTCTCTTTTCACGCACTCACTTCTTCAGCGGTTTGTGGCAGAACCACCAATCGAAGCATTCGTATTCCTTGAGCCGCTGGGCCGCCGTCTTCTGGTCCTTGGCGGGCGGCACGATCACGCGGTCCCCGATGAGTTCGTTATGCGGCCAGCCCGCGGGCACCGCTCCTTGCTGGTCGGAAATCTGGAGCGCGTGCACGGCGCGAATGACCTCATCGATGTTCCTGCCGATCTCCTGGGGGTAATAGATCACCAGCCGAACCTTGCCGTTCGGGTCGCCGACGAAGACGGCGCGGACGGTGTTGGTTCCTTTTCCCGGGTGCAGGAGGCCCAGCGTCATGGCGACGGCATCGTTGGCGGCAACAACGGGGAACGAAATCTCGACGTCGAGCTTCTCCTTGATCCATTCCACCCACTTGAGGTGGGAGAAGACCTGATCGACGGACATTCCGATCAACGCGCAGCCGAGCCTGTCGAATTGATCGATCCGCTTCTGAAAGGCCACGAATTCAGTCGTGCAAACCGGCGTGAAATCCGCCGGGTGGCTGAAGAGCACGAACCATTTTCCTTTCAGGTCCCCGGGGATGTTCATCGGTCCGTGCGTGGTCTGAACGGATAGTTCGGGGAAAGGGTCCCCCAACAAGGGCATGTTCATTTTTGTTTGCTCCATTCTTTGGGCCTCCTCAATAGCTAAACCTTAAAAACGCCTTGCACCGTTATTTGAACACCGAAGCGGGCAGCCCCAGCCCCTTCGCCACGCCTTGGCCGTAGGCCGGGTCTGCTTTGTAAAAATGCCGCACCTGCTTCTCCTGGATCTCGCGGGGGACGGACTTCATGCTGGCCGCGATGTTGCCGATGAGACGCTTGCGCTCCTCCGCCGTCAGCAAACGGAACAGATTGCCGGCCTGCGTGTAGTCGTCGTTGCCCTCGCGGTGATCGTACCGATCGGCGTCGCCGCTGATTTTCAGAGGCGGCTCCAGGTAGCTCCGATCCTCTGCGGGGCCGCCGGTGCTGTTGGGCTCGTAATTCGGAGCAGAGCCGAAGTTGCCGTCGAAGCGCATCTTGCCGTCCCGGTGGTAGTTCTGAACCTGGCAACGCGGGCGGTTCACAGGAAGCGACTCGTAGTTGACGCCCAGCCGGTATCGATGGGCGTCGGGGTACGAAAGAACGCGGGCCTGCAGCATCTTGTCGGGCGAGATGCCGATGCCGGGGACGACGTTGCCGGGTGAGAAGGCGGCTTGTTCGACATCGGCAAAGTAGTTCTCGGGGTTCTTGTTGAGTTCGAGCACGCCGACGTCGATGAGCGGATAGTCCTTGTGCGGCCAGACCTTGGTGAGGTCGAACGGATTCAAGTGGTAGGTCTCGGCGTCCTTCTCAGGCATGACCTGAATGCGGAACTTCCACTTCGGGAAATCCCCGCGTGCGATGGCCTCAAAGAGATCCCGGGTCGCGTGATCGGGGTCCTCGCCGGCCATACGGGTGGCTTCTTCTCGCGTGAAATTCTGGATGCCCTGCATCGTCTTCACATGGAACTTGACCCAGAAGCGCTCGCCCCGCTTGTTCCACATGCTGAAGGTGTGGCTCCCGAAGCCATGCATGTGACGGTAGCTCTTCGGCGTGCCGCGGTCGCTGAACAGGATCGTGACCTGATGGAGGGACTCCGGGCTCAATGACCAGAAATCCCACATCGCGGGGGCGTCCTTGAGATTGGTCTGCGGGTTGCGCTTCTGAGTGTGAATGAAGTCGCCGAACTTGAGCGGATCGCGGATGAAGAAGACGGGCGTGTTGTTTCCGGTCAGGTCCCAGTTACCTTCCTCGGTGTAGAACTTGATCGCGAATCCCCTGGGATCACGATCCGCATCCGCCGAGCCCTTCTCTCCGCCCACGGTGGAGAAGCGGAGGAACACTTCCGTCTTCTTGCCGATCTGGGAGAAGAGCTTCGCACGAGTGTATTTCGTGATGTCGTGAGTCACCGTAAAGGTCCCGTACGCACCCGCCCCCTTGGCATGGACCACACGCTCGGGAATCCTCTCGCGGTTGAAATGGGCCATCTTCTCGAAGAGGTGGGTGTCCTGCATGAGGACAGGGCCGCGCGGCCCCGCAGTCAATGAATTCTGATTGTCCGCGACGGGCGCCCCGTGGGCGGTCGTGAGCAACTGCTTTTGCTTTTTCGATGGCATAGTAGAGCCTCCTTTTGAGAGTGGAAAATTTCCAGATTTAGACGCGGTCTTAACCCGTCCAAAAAAAAGAGACCGACAGCGACCTATCTCGCGTCCTTCTTCCTGCGGCCTCGGATCACCACCATGTACCCGCTGATTTCCACGTCGGTCAAAGATTCCAGGCCCGCAACCTTTAGCGAATCCCAGGAGATGTCGAGAAGCTGGCCGGTCTCTTCATCCAAGAAATGGTGGTGGCCGCGAACGTTCGGGTCGAAAACACCGCCGGGGCCGCCCATGTTGTAATGTGCCAGTAATCCCTTGTTCAACAAAAGGTTGAGCGTGTTGTAGACGGTGGCCCGGGAGACGATGGGAAACCGTTTCCGGACTTCGGTCATAACCTGGTCAGCGGTCGGATGAGTGTCCACGCCCAAAACGTACCGGGCAATGGCCACTCTTTGCGCCGAAGGGGAGATGCCATTGGCACGGAGCAGTTCCGCGATTTTCCATTCGTCCATTCCCCAGGAATATATCTTGTTTTAGACTATGTCAAGAGTTTTCGGCGCGCAAAACCGCCCCGCAGTGATTTCTCCTCATCCTCGGGCGCGCGTTTTTCTCGATCCGCGCGGACCCAAGCGGGTGCCGTTATTTTCGCTCCAGCGTCATCGGGTCCCGTAGCGGTAACACCGTGATCGGGCCGAAACCCGAGAAACGCTCTTCGTGCTTGTCCGATCCCTTCTCTACCGCTTCGGGATCGCCGACCACCAGAAACACGAGTTTCTCCGGGTGCAGGTATTTCTGCGCCACGGCGAGGACGTCGTCGGGCGTCACCGCCTCCATATTCTTCTTGTAGTTCCGCCAGTAGTCATCCGGGCGTCCGGTGTACTGGTCATCCGCGAACGTGTTGACGATGCTGTTCTTGTTGCTGAAGGGATTGACGAGGTCGCTGATGAAACTGGCTTTGGAGTTCTCCACGGATTCCGCGTCGCATTTCTCGGCGCGGATACGCTTGATCTCATCCACGATGAGCCTGGTTCCGAACGCGCCCGTAGCGTGCTTGGTCTGGAACCATGCCCGGAACGTCCCCGGGAACAACACGGGCCGCTCGAAGGCGCTGCCGGCGTTGTATGCGAGGCCTTCGTCCGACCGCACCCGGCGCACGATCCTCGAGGTGAACCCGCCCCCGCCGAGAATGTCATTCATCACCATGAGAGCGTACTGGTCGGGGATGTCCCGCTTGACGCCGATGTGTCCCACGCGGATCCGCGACTGGTTCACGTCTTTTTTCTCGATCATGTACACCCCGGCTTTCGGATCCGGGATCTGATCTGGAATCGCGGGGAGGGTCAGCTCCTGATCGGGCCAGCCCGCGAACAGGTTGTTGAGCTTGGTGAGTATGTCACCGGTCTTGAAATCCCCCGAAACGGCGATGATGAAGTTCTTGGGGAAGAAGTATTTCTTGTGGAACGCGACCAGGTCTTCTCGTGTGATCGATTTGACGGACTGTTCGGTGGTCCGGTAGGGGGTCGTGCATGGGTGGTTGCCGTACATCAAGAACTGCCACTCGCGGCTTTCGATGGTCGAGGTGGACGCGTTGCGCTGTTCCATCTCCGAGAGGGCATCGGCACGGTAACGGTCGAGGACCTTCTCGTCGAAAACGGGCGCGCGCAGGACCTTCTTGAAAAGCTCCAGTCCCTGGTCTATGTCTTTGGAGAGACAGAAGAGACTGGCCATGCCCCTGGCGCCGTCGATGTTGACCGAAATCTCCCCCGCCAGATAAGCCAACCGCTCGTCCAATTCTTTGGCCGTCATTCCCTCGACGCCGCCGTTGCGCATCAGGTAACCGGTGAAGTCGGCCAGGCCGGCTTTCTCGACCGGTTCATACATCGACCCGGTGCGAACCAACACCATCAATTGAAACGTCGGCACGATGTTGCTCTCCGCCACGTAGGCGGTGGCGCCACACTTCAGCTGATGGCGGAAGTCACTCGGTTTCGGCGGCTGATACTTCAGTTCTTCGTATTTCAGCTTTTCGGGATGGTCGACGATCTTGGCCGCCAGCACGGCAGAGGCGGAGACCAGCACGGCAGTCAACGTCAGGATCGTCGCCAGCGCGACCGGCCGGACGGTCGACAATATGGATGACGTTTTCAAGTTCGTTTCTCCTTTTCTGTACGCGTTACTGTTGCTCGGCGGCTTTGAGTTCCTTGAGGCGATCGTTGGCGATCTTCAGTAGTCGCTCCATCTGCGCCTTCTGTTCGGGCTCTTCGACCTGGTCCATCCGCGCGGAAAACATCCCGATCATCTGCTCGAGCCGGGCGGCGTCCGTCATCGACTTGATCATTTGCACCGCCTGCGTGAATCGGGGATCCTCACCGCCCGCGGTCTCACCTTCCGCGGCGGCCTTCGTGTTTATGACCATCACGTTCCGCTGATCACGCGCGAAGTACTTGTTGGCCACGCGCTGGACGTCCGCAGCCGTGACCAGGTCGCACTTGGCGGGATTGTTGTTGGCCTCGGTCCAATCGCCCAGGGCGGCGTTCTGCCCGAGATAGAACAGGGTGCCGATTCCCGACATCATGTCCAGGGACCGGATTTTCTGCACGCGCAGCTGGTTTTTTACTTTCTGCAGTTCCTCTTCCGTCACCGGCGTCGTCTTCAGATCCTCGATGACTTCGTACATCGCCTCTTCCAGTTGTTCGGCCCGCACGCCGGAGATTCCTTCGGCGGTCACCTGGAACGCGCCGGCGTATTTCCTGGAATCCTGACTGGCGCCGACCTCCAGGCCCCCGCCGCCGAACATCCGCCCGCCGCGCCCGCCGGAGCTCTTGGCGATGCCCTTCTCCTCGACCAGCTTCTTGTACAGCCGCCCGGTCTTCCCGCTCATAACGCCGGCGAGCACTTCCAGCGGATACGAATCCGCGTGCTTCCAGGCCACGGTGTGGTACCAGATCTCGGCCTTCGGGCTCGTTTCCGCTTCGGCCACGAGCCGCTTTTCTCCGAATTGTTTCTCTTCGAGCGTCACCACGTCCGGCGGAGGTACCTTGCCCCGAGGGATGCGCTCGAAGTACGACTTGACGAGGTCGATCATCTCATCGGGATCGAGGTCGCCGATCAGTAGCAATGTCAGGTTATTGGGCGCGTAGTAGGTGTCATAGTAAGCGTCGGCCTGCTCGCGCGTGATGCTGCCCAAATCGGACGGCCATCCGACGACGTCCCAGTGATACGAAGACGACTTCCAGAACATCGCCAGAAAATCTTCCTCGATGCGCCCGGTCGGAGTCGATTCGAGACCGAGCCGGCGCTCTTCGCGCACCACATCCCGCTCGGAGTAGAATTCCCGGAACACGGGGTTCATGAAGCGATCGGATTCGAGCCACATGTAGAGCTCGATCTTGTTCTTGGGCAGGCGGACGAAGTACGCGGTCAAGTCCTCCGACGTGAAGGCGTTCAGGAAAAACCCGCCGTTCTTGGTGTACAGCTCGTCGAGCTCGTCCTTGATGATCAGTTCTCGTTGTTCGAGGACGAGCTTGTCGAACAGCGTATCGATTTCCCGGTAGCGCGGGGTCTCGGCCTCGGGGTCGAGCATGTCCTCGATCTCCCCGCGGCGCAGTTGTTCGCGCATGATTCGCTCCTCGGCCCGCATCAATACCCTGAGCGAGTCGAGTTGCGCCATGATCTCGCGATCGCGCTTGATGTCCTTGGTGCCGATGGTTTCGGTCCCCTTGAACATCATGTGTTCGAAGAGGTGGGAAATGCCGGTGATACCGGTGGTCTCGTTCGCGGAACCGACGCGCGCGAAAATCGCGGCCATGATCGTCGGGGCCTCGTGCCGCTCGACCATCAATACCTGCATGCCGTTGTCGAGCCGGTACTCCTTTGCATCGATCTTCTGCGCGGCGGCCGGAACCGCGGTGGCTAGTAACACCACGGCACAGGCCAAGCTCACATACGTGCTGCGCACGCTTCGCACGCTGCGCACACACCGCGCGCTGAGTCTGTTCATCTACCGCTCCTTGCTGGGGTTCCGATTCCGTAGGGTCGACTGTTCCAACGCCGATTGCGTTGGCCCCCCATCATAGCACGTCGCCTCCCCGAACGACAGCCGAGGCAGGAGCCGTGGCTGTCGGCGAACTGGTCGGGTCAGAAATCACAACAACAGGAAGTTGCGAACAAACCAGATCTTTCCTATACTCCTTCCGACCGCACCGAGCCCCCATGGCCGGAGGTGCAGTTAACGCCATGTTGTTAATAAACATA
>JBGSIK010000133.1:0-2060 GCA_041742575.1 Candidatus Krumholzibacteriia bacterium | reverse complement strand
AACTGCACGAACGCACCGAGGTGCTTTCACTGCGTGTGAGCGACGGGCGGTGCGCCGGCGTCGTGACCGCGGAAGGCGAACACGCGGCCGGGACCACGGTGCTGGCAGCCGGATGCTGGTCGTCCTCCATACGCGGCATCCCGCCGGAGATCGCGCCCAACGTGCGGCCGGTCAAGGGGCAGATCGTCTCGCTCAAGACAGATCCCGCATACCCCTTCGCGCACGTGATTCGCACTCCGGACGTGTACCTCCTGCCCAAAGGCACTTCGAGGGTGTTGATCGGGGCGACCGAGGAAGAGATGGGGTTCGACGTGACGCCGACAGCGGGCCCCGTCATGCGGCTCATAGAGCGCGCATGGGAGGCGGTGCCCTCGGTCTACGACCTTCCGATCGAGAGCATCGACGCCGGCCTTCGCCCCGGGACCCGTGACCACGAACCGCTGATCGGCGAGAGCGGCATGCCGGGATTGATTTACGCCACCGGCCACTACCGTCACGGCATTCTGCTCGCGCCGGTCACGGCATATGCGGTGAGCGAGCTCGTCGTGTCGGGGAAGCCGCCGGCGTGGCTGGAACCGTTCGCCCCTTCGCGTATCCATAATAGAGAACGGCGGGCGGGACAGCTGTGAAAGCCATGAGGCTCAAGGTCAACGACACCGATCGGGAAACGGCAGCCGGCACCCGGCTTCGCGGATTGCTGGACAACCTCGGTGTGGCACGGGACGCGAGAGGGATCGCCGTCGCTGTGAACGACGAGGTGGTCCCGCGCGCGAAGTGGGATACGTTCGAATTGGGTGACGGTGACAGGATCGAGATCATCCACGCCGTTCAGGGAGGATGAAAGCGAAGAGATGGACGAACTGATCATTGCAGGAAAGACTTTCCGATCGCGTCTGATTGCGGGCACGGCCCGGTATCCCAATCCGCAGACGATGCTGGACGCGCTCGAGGCCAGCGGCACCGAGATGGTCACGGTCGCCATCCGGCGCGTCAAGCTCGACGACCCGTCGGAGGAGAACCCCATCCGCCTCCTCGAGGGAAAGCGCTATTTCGTGTTGCCCAACACCGCCGGCTGCTACACGGCCAAAGAAGCCGTGTTCACCGCCCGGCTCGCCCGCGAGGCCCTCGGACAGCACTGGATCAAACTGGAAGTGATCGGCGATGATGAGACCCTCTTTCCGGACGTGCCCGAGCTTCTGAAAGCCGCTGAACAACTCTTGGCCGACGGTTTTGTGGTGCTCCCGTACTGCAACGACGACCCCGTCACCTGCAAGAAACTCGCTGACATGGGGTGCGCGGCGGTTATGCCGTTGGGCGCGCCCATCGGTTCCGGCATGGGGATCCGCAACCCGTACAACCTGATCATCATCCGGGAGCTGGTGGATATCCCCCTGATTGTCGACGCCGGCGTGGGGACGGCGTCGGATGCGGCGATCGCGATGGAGCTGGGTGCGGACGGCATTCTCCTCAACACTGCGATCGCGCAGGCGAAACATCCGGTAGAGATGGCCCGTGCCATGCGGCTGGCGGTGGAGGCCGGCCGGCTGGCGTACCGGGCGGGACGGATCCCGAGGAAGCTGTACGCCGACGCGTCCAGCCCCCTCGACGGCATGATCGGAGGCAACGTTGGTGGTTGATTTCCGGTTCTACCTCATTACCGATCGAAACCTTTGTGCGCCGCGTTCCTTGCAGTCCGTGGTTCGGGAGGCATGCGACGCCGGCGTCCGCGCCGTGCAGCTGCGGGAGAAGGACCTGCCGCGCAAGGAGCTGGAGGAGTACATGACGCGCCTGCTCGCGATCACCCGCGACCGCAGCGCAAAACTGCTCCTCAACCGCGACGAGCCCATCGAAGGTTCGGAGGACGCGTTTCTGGCCGCGAGCCTCGGCACCAGCGGATTCCATTTTCCTGAGACCGTTCCGTTCCCGCACGAACTGAGGTCCCGGTTCCCGAAGCTCCTGGTCGGGGTGAGCGCGCACTCCCCCGCCCGCGCGGTGGCGGCCGCCGCCGAGGGCGCCGACTTCGTGACCTTCGGTCCCGTTTTCGAAACACCTTCGAAGAC
>JBGSIK010000132.1:0-11703 GCA_041742575.1 Candidatus Krumholzibacteriia bacterium | reverse complement strand
CCTCCAGGAAGATGTTTTCGAGCGACTGGTCGCTTCCCGCTCTGGCCTTGAGTTCAGGCATCGTCCCCGAAGCGACAAGCCGGCCGCGATGAATGATACCGATCCGGTCGCAGAGTTTTTCCGCAACTTCCATGATATGCGTGGAGAAGAAGAGCGTACCGCCGCGGAGGCAATGCTCGCGCATGGCCTTCTTGAGCTCGTGCGCCGCGCGGGGGTCGAGCCCGACCAGCGGTTCATCGAGCACGATGACCTCGGGCTCGGGGAGGAGCGCCGCCATGAGGACGATCTTCTGGCGCATACCGTGGGAGTAACTCTGGATCGGGCTTGCCAAGTTGGCGGCGATCTCGAGAGTCTCCGCCCAGCGGGAGATGCGCTCGAGCCTCTGCGCCCCGGCCACGCCGTAGACGTCGCCGATGAAATTCAGGTACTCCATCCCCGTCAAGCGCTCGTAAACGTCGGGTTGATCGGGGACGTAGGTCGTCATGGCTTTGCAGCGAAAAGAGTCCGTCTGGTTGTCCACGCCGTTGATGAGAATCGTTCCGGCGTCCGGCCGGAGAAGACCGACGATGAGCTTGATCGTCGTCGTCTTGCCGGCCCCGTTGGGGCCGAGGAATCCGAAGATCTCCCCGGCGTTCACGGTCAGATCGAGGCCGTCTACGGCCTTGACCATGCCCTTGTTGTAACTCTTGGAAACGTTTTGGATCTCGATCATGCCCCTCTCCTCAAAATGACCATCAATGAAGGCAACAGTAGTCGTTTCATTGGTCGCCTCGCCTCCGATAGCTATTGACGAAGTCCGCAATGAGTGGGGAAATAAACAGGTAACCATGGATTTCAAGCGGCTCGTATATCGGCGTTCCGTCAGGTTCCGGTTTATCGGGCACGGCCAGATCCGGTATCAGGTTTAGTGCTTCAACGAGTGCTTCTTTTTCAGACAATGGATAGGTTTGCGAGTAACCTCTTCCTTTGATGACGATCCTGCCTGGTTGGCAGGCATCCACAAGATTGCGGAAAGCGGCATCGAGAGTCTGCTCATTCAGCTGGGCTGCTTTCGGACGCGGCCCTTTGTACAGCGAGTAGCCCACTTTCTGACCCTTGTATTCGACCAATATGTGGTCTATTTCGCCAAAGAACTTAGGTTGGACGGTTACGATGACCGAATCGGCCTTCTCTTCGACCTTGAACGCCTTGGGAACTCCCGGCAGAAACACTTCACCCCCAACAACGTACGCTCCCTCGATCTCGCGGTGGGGAATTGCCTCCAACTCGAACTTTTCCGCTGCGTAGCTTCTTAATGACTTCTCACTCATCGGCACTGGCTCGTCTTTGTACCATTGAATCGTCGTGTCCTGCAACGACACATACGTCCTGCCATTGACAGTCACCCGGTCGGCTTTCTTCTCGATGAACACGCCGTACTCGCCACCCCCATCGGGAGACCTGACGGGCTCCACCCATTCCCCAGAGAGCCAGATCTCGCAGTTCGGGATAAACGCTTGCGCGGCGAAACCGAATGTCTCGGTTCGCGCCCAATTCGGCCCCTCCACGATTTCCCCCGTATACGTTTTTTCCAGTATCCGAACTTCGTTCTGGCATACTCCTTCCTCGAGTGCCGGAACGGCGAGGACTGCCACCAGGGTCCAGATTGCGGTCGCTTTCATCACCTTAGACCCATCTTGCTCGAATCGGTTCGCTGCTACTTCAAAAGGACGAGTTTCTTGGTCGCGACGTAGTCGCCGGCGGCCAGACGGCAGAAATAGATTCCGGTCGAAACCGCCTCGCCGCGGTCGCTCCTCCCGTCCCACAGGATTTCGCTGGGGCCGGCCGGCATCTTCGCGTCCACCAGCAGCCGCACGCTCGCGCCGCGAACATCGAAGATCTCGAGACGGACGTGTCCCGTCTGCGCCAGAGTGAACCTCACGTTCGTGCTCGGGTTGAAGGGATTGGGGTAGTTCTGGAGGAGCGCGTCGGCGAGGGGCGGCGGCGGCCCGATCCCAACGGCCTCGTCCGGTGTCGCCGTTCCCAGCCGGACATCATCGATATAGACTCCCTCGGCGAGCGCAGTATCATCGTCACTCACGAAACGAAAACGAAGCTGGAGCAGCGTGCCCGGTGGAAAGCCGGACAGATCGTATCTGTACTCCAGCCAGTCGTTGCCGACGACCAAGGGGGGGAGCGCTCCGCCGCTCCCCAGGAAGTCGAGCGTCGCCCATTCGTTCCCGTCACTCACTTCGACAAAAACACCGTCGTTGCCGTAGGTCGCGCATTCGTACCAGCACCAAAACGACAGTCGCGCATCCGCGCCGATCGTGACCGGATCGGCGGCCAGCGTGTCGTTCATGCCGGCGCTATATTTGTAGACCCCTTCGCTGCCGCAGTACCAGCTCCAGGTGCCCGAATGGGCCCGGTGGGCCGAGAGATGCCAGAGGTCCGGATCACCCGAGGTATCCCACTGCCCCTTGATGTACTCCATATCGTCGTAGAAACCCAGCACCCCGACGGCGAGCACGAGGCTGTCGGAGAACTCCCTGCCGTCCTCCGTGCCCATCTGGAGATGGATCACAGGGAACATTGGCTCCGGGCACAACGGATCGATGAACACCTCCATATGGGCGTTCTTCCCGGCCCCCGGCGGCAGGTCCCCGTATGTGAGCACCGGCGATCGAAACGTGAGGTAGGGACTTCCCGTCGACACCGTCGCCGTGACCCCCTGCCCGGCGGCGAGACCGTCGTTGGCGGCATGCACGGTGAGGCTCACGGTTTCGCCCGCCTCGGCGGATCCGTCCCCGTCTCCAGACACAACGTCCATCACGGTGTGGTGGTCGTAGCGGAGCACCGGTAGCGCGCAGGTCACCGGCACAACTCCCGCCCAGACCTTGCCCCCATCCCCGGTCACTTCCGATTCGAGGTGCAGCACCTTCGCGTTCTCGAGGCCGGCTCCCGTCGAGAAGCGGAACGCCCCCGGGACGAGCGCAGAGTCCCCCGGGGTGAGTGTGCCGATGACTTCGAAGCTGTCGATCATGACCACACCTTCGCCGCTTCCGTGGAGAACCGCGGACACGCCGGTCGCCGCCTGGCTCCCGTAATTCTTGAAACAGGCGTCCATCGCCACTTCCACACTGGGCGACACCAGCCCCTCCTCCGATCCATTGCAGGCGTACGACGAGACCTGAACGAAGGGCTCGTCCGTTGTAACCGCAATGACTGTCGTGTAGGCATCCATGTTCGGTGCGGTGAGGGTGAGACGGAGCTCGCCGGTGGGCGTGGCCGGCGAGATCTCAAGTCCCACGGAGCCGTCGCTCGCGGTGAGCCCGGTCGCGTACACTTCTCCCTCTTTCATCAGGCACACCAGCGCGCCTTCCATGGGGAGGCCGCTGGAGGCTCCCACTGCGGTGACGGCCAAAAACGCATCGCCGACCGGCACCGGCGACGGGTGCGTGACCGCCATCGTTTGGGGCGCGTCCGTCCACACCGGCATCTCGGGATCGCCGAGCAGATTGATCTCGAACTCGCACCAGCGGTAGACATTCTCCTGCTGAGCAAACGGCACATAAACCGTCTTCGCCGCCGCCAGCGCCTGCCCGAGATGCAGAACCCCGTCGGCGAAAAGGGCCTTGAAGAACCGCTGATCGAAACGGTCCGAGTAGCCGAAGAGGGGATTGCCCGGGCTCCCCCAACCGTACCGCGAGTTCCCGATGAACGCCGCTCCGCCCCCATATCGGTTGGTGAGAAAGTGCTCGGCGATGCAGTCGGCGTCGAATGCGGCCGGCCAACACCCGATCGAGTAGAGGATCGAGGGCCGATACCGGTTGGTGAGCGCATCCATGTCGCCGGTTAGCAGGTAAGTGGTCCCGATTCCCATGACGGCGTACGACGCGTGGCCGCTGTGATTGATGATGTTCTGTCCCGAGTTGAGCGCGCTCATCACGGCGGCGTAGCTCTCGTTCCCGAGCGCCTCGTAGAGCTTCGTGATGGGATCGAAGCGGTCGGGCACGTAGGTCTCGTCGATGTAGTCCTTCCCTTCACCCGAGTTCGTGTACGGATCCGTCCAAAGGACCTCGGCCAGAAAGAGCATGTCGAGCTCATGCTCATTTCCCGCCGGCCTCATCCATCGTTTTTCGTAGATCTCGACCTTCCTGGCCCAGTTTCGCGCTTCGGTGGTGTCCTCGACGGAGGCCCTTCCGATGAACACCTCAGGATACATGTCGATGTCGTCCGCGACCTCGCCGTAAACGCTGTTCCCATTGGCGTTCCAGTCGCCATCGAGGTCGGCGTAGTAGAGATCGCACGGGATCCTGTTGTTATTGGTCCCGTATCCGCTGTCCATCGCGTACGTCATCCGCGCGGGAATGATCGCGGTGTCGCCTCCGAGCAGCACCCAGACCGTTCCCCAATTCTGATAGGCATCCGTGATGAAGTTCCGGATGCGCTCGCCGAGATCGACGCCGGCATACGTCGACGCGATCCACGATGTCGTGACGATTTCGCTCGAGAGGCCCTTCTGTGTCTTCCAGTCCGAGAGGTCCTGGAAGGCCGGCGCGAGCTCATCGTTGGTCACGATGACGTAGAGATGCTCCTCGTCCGGCAGGTCCGAGGCGACCCGCGGGCCCACGTCGTACCAGCGCGTGAGACCCTCAGAGTGCTCCAGAATCCGCCCCAGAGAACGTCGGTGCGTCGCCTCCGCGTAGACATTCGGCCGGAAGCGAAGCGGGCGCCTCGCGCTCGCCGCGTATGTGATCTCGATCTCGATCAACGAGTGGAAAACCAGGTTCCTTTCCGAGGGGACGTACTGGACGGGGTAGACCACCAGCGCGCCCACGGTGAACCCGGCGGCGAAGCCCTGCGACACCACCGAAACGATGTCGCGGGGGTAGGAATCGGCAGACGAGTAGACGGAAACGTTTCCCGCCATGAACGGAGAAACGGGCTGGGAGAGGGCCTGCGGCGGCTGCACGGGGAAAAGCCTGTACTCCCCGGCGATGGCCTCGCTCTCCACATGAACGATACGGACGCCCGTGATCTCCATCCCCGCCGGAATCGGGACATGGACGAGCTTCACCGGGACCTGCGGTTTCCCCACGTCGCAGGAAAGGTCGATACCCGCGTAACGGACCACGTCGTACCCCGAGACCTCGCTGAAGGCGAGGCTCTGTTTGTCGAATCGGAAGACCTCCCGCCCGGTCCGCCCGTGGCTGCCGGCGGGAAAAACCACGGCAACGAAGGCCAGAAAGGCGGCGAGGCGGTAAATGCGATCGGCCGGCCGGTCGGTCGGAGGCTGGGTGCGATTCGGCATGAGCGACACTCCTCTCACGGGACGTGACAGGCGCCACGCGCGCCCAAATCGTGGGGTTGCCTTAATGTTAACCTATTTGGCGCGATTCGGCAGGCCGAAAAACCGGACCGCCGGCGGCTATTTCTCGAAGACCTGCCCGGCGGCGAGCACGGCGAGCTTTCGTTCGTAGAGGGTAACGTCGATCCGGGACCGGAACGCGTCGATGGGCTCGGTGTAATGCGCGTGCGTAGAGTGGTGGATCGGTATGATCGTACGGGGTTGCATGCGGAACACGAACTGCATCGCATCGCGCGCGTCCGCGCTGATGCGCAGCCCCGACGCCGACGCGATCTCGGCGCCGAGGTGCAAAATGAGCAGATTGACGTGGCCGAACCGGAGCGGTATTTCCCGCAGGTTGTTCGACCACACCGAGTCTCCGGTCCAGTATACGGATGTGGTCACACCCGCGGCCGTGTGCCGGAACACATAGCCATTGCCGACCGCGGAGCCACCCTCTTCAGAATCGGCAAGCGCGGCGTTCGCCGGCACCGCCGCGGCTTCCAGCACCTCGCCGCCCTTCTCCAAGCGCAGGTCCTCCCACCACTCCAACCCCCGAATATCGGTGTACCCGATCGCGGTCAGGGGTACCACGGCGGAAGGGGGAGCGATGGCGGTGGTACCGGGAGGAATGCGATTCAACGCCGCAGCGTCACAGTGGTCCTCGGCGAAGCGGCTTATGAACACGCCGTCCACTTCGTCGAGATGTGGTTCCGCAGGGGGGACCAGGCGAGCGGACCTTCCCGTCCCCTGGCCGAAAACGGGGTCGGCGAGCACCGTGAACGCGCCCAGACGGAGCATAAAGGTCGGCCCGCCCATCCAGGTGAAAACCATGCCACCCTCCGGAAAACGAGTTCGCGCCCGCGTTGCCCGCTTTGCGGGCCTTGCGGGCGCGAATCAGCGGCCTATGCGACCGGCCCGGCGGCCGAGGCCGCTACTTCACCGGCCACAGCAGTTCGGTCTTGAAACTGCTGCGGTCTGTCCACTCGTCGGGGACCGTCCAGTAGTATTCCCACTGGTCGCCGCGGGAAACCTTGCCTTTTTCCCGCATCCACGCGTCCATGGCGTCATGCGCTTTCGGCAGGTCCTCGCAAGGGCCCACGTGCACCGTGAACGCCACCGTGCCCCCCGGAAGCTCCCCGGCGTCGATGCCCTCCCCCGCCGGAACGGGTGCCGAGACGGGAAATCCGATCTCCAAATCGACCTGCGTTCCGGTGTAACCGTGGTAGCGCGTGAACGGCGGCCCGCTGGGGCGGGCGCCGTGCTTCTCAATGTGCGCGTGCACCTGCAGCAGAAACTGCTTGAGCAGGGGGCCCACCTCCCCTACCCGACAGTTCACCCGCGCGCTCATCACCGGTTGCGGTTTCACTTCTTTGGTTTCGATCTGGTACGGCATGCCTTGCCTCCAGTGGCGGTGACCAACGCCCGGGACGGCGTTCGTCACAGAATCCCGTGCGTGAACGGGCCGATACTGCGTTGCGGTCGCGGAGAATTATACGGGCGCCCCGTAGCTCCAGCAAGCAAAAGAACGTGGGATCTTCGGGTTGGAGGCAAGTGGCCGGAACTCCGTGAGCCTAACGGGGTACATCTACACGCACGAGAACCTCTCTTCGGCGCCTCTCCTGCCCCACGGGGGGGAGGCGCCCCCGTGCGCATCGCCGAATTGGAGACACAGCCCGCGGATGTCGCGCCGTCCTCCTATCTCGGCGTTGGTTCCAGGAGATCATCGTTTTCAGGTTTGTAATAGAGCGTGATCTTCGCCGACACCCCGGATCCCATGCCGTCCGCCTCGAGCTCGAAGCGCCCACTCCGGCTCCCGCAGAGCGATCCCACTGCCAGACCGTAGTCCTTCGTTGGATGCGTCTGCACGTGGTGCACGAATTCAGTGACATCGATGCGCACCCGCCGATCGGAGCCCACAGGAACCGTGCGCTTCATCGTGGTCGCACGAAGATCCGCGGTCCCCAGCGTACCCCCCGACCAGGAATGCGCGAGCGGGGCCATCTCAAGGGTCACCGCGCCTCCCGAAAGATCCGCCGGAAGCACGCTCGAGGCGTCCACCACAAGCTCTAACACCGCCGACATGAACTCTGCACGCGGTGGCGCCTCCGGAAGGCCCACCGTGACGAGAAAGATCTTCCCCTCGGTGGAGTCCTCTGGCTCGATCGTCTGCACGGCCTCCGCCCCGATCGCCACCACCTGCGTCTGGGCACCCGCCCACGAGGAGAGCGCCAGTAGCACCGCCACCAGGCTTACTCCGAGTGTTCTCCGTATCATCGCTTCGACCATCCTGTGCTTTTTTCGATCTCTACTTCAGCACCAGAAGTTTCTTGGTTGAACGGAAGTCTCGCGCGACCATGCGCACGAAGTACACACCACTTGCCACCTTCTGGCCCCGGTTGTCTTCCCCTTCCCAGGGGATCGTGTAGCTGCCCGCGCTCACCGTCTCGTCCACAAGTGTGCGCACCCGTTCCCCGCGCACGTTGTAGATGCGAATGCTCACCCGCCCGCTCGGCGGCGGAATGGAGTACCGGATCGTGGTCACCGGATTAAACGGGTTGGGGTAGTTCTGGGAGAGCGCGTAGGCCACGGGCAGCGTGACCGTCCCCTCGCCCTGCCACGCCGGCGCCGCCAGCGGATCCTGCGTCAGGTACGGCGTATAGTCCACAAGCCCATAGAACTTGCTCGCTAAAACCTTCTTCCCCCAGTAGGTGCACTCCGCGTCCAACGTGTCGCTGTTCAAGTTGCTCACGTGGAAGCCCGTGCTGTAAAGAATGCTGTTGGCCTCATCCAGGCAGCTATCCGGGCAGACGCCGCCGCATGACGGACAACACGGATCGAGGTCCGCAATACCATCGTTTAGGCACACGATCCCCGTCGCGTTGTACTTGATCTTGTTCCGCCGCACGATGGGGTTGGCGCAGTTGTCGCTCCCGATCCCTCCCGTGTTGTACTGGATGGTGTTCGAGGTGATCTCCGGGCTACTCGCGTCGCACTTGATACCCACCAGGTTATCGTCGAAGGTGCTGCGCGTGATTTCGATGTCCGCTCCCCCAAGGCAGTACACCCCCTCCGCGGTCTGGTCCGTGAACTGGCTCGTGTCCACCACCACGTTGCTCGTGCTTTGCACACGAAGCCCCTCGTCGTTCTCGTCGAAGTTGCAAAGGCTAAAGGTGGCGCTCGGGTGCGCCCCGCCTTGCTGCACCACGCACGCCCCCCAACCGTTCGTGGTGAACGTGCACCTCGTGGCCGTGACCTCAGCTCCGCTGTACGCCATGAGGCCGATGTAGCTATTCCCCTGCACGGTCGTGCTCTCCATCTCCGCCGTGCCCCCATTGTAGACGCCCACGCCCCAGATGGTATGGTCCTGGACCGTCGTCCGCTCGGTATAGAGCTTTGCGTCCGTGTACGCGAGCACTCCCCAGTCGCTCTGTTCCACGGTGCAGTCCTCGAGCCTGAGGGCGGCACCCTTCCCCAGCAAGTTCACGCCAATCCCGTTCGTGGCCTCGAAGCCCGGTATATCGCGTATGGTCACGTTCTTCGCATAAACGCTATCCACATTGACGCTGTCCCCGGCGATGCTCATCCCGATGAGGGCACAGTGCTCGATCACCGTGTTCTCGATCGAGGCATCCGAGCGGATCGAGATCCCATGGCGGGCGCCCCGGATCTCGCAGTGATTGACGCCCGCGCTCGCTCCGTCGGCCACGAAGATCCCCCACCAGGCCAGGGAGTCGAGACTTTCCGCCGCACCATCCCAACCGATGATTCGGACCGGGTCCCCTTCAGTGCCCAGAATTTTAAGCGCGTCGTTCGCCCAAATCTCGACTCGGGCTGCGTCCACGCCACCGCCACTGGCATCGACATCGGACACCCGCATTTCCACGGTCGCGTCTACATACGCTGTCGAGTCAAACACGACGTCGCCGACGGCGCGAACAGTGTTGAAAAGAGCGATCGGACCCGAATAGGTTCCCATGAGCGGCTGCTCGAGAACATTCGTGTTCATGGCATTCTTGTACCGCTGCGGCCAGGGACTCATGCCGGCCTTAGTCCCGATCTGCACCAGGTGAAGCACGGAGTCGCTGGATGCGAAGGCCATTTCCGTCTCTCCATCACCGTCCGCGTCTCCCACGGCCGGCGTGCCGACTGCGTTCCAGCCGTCGAGCGTATTGAAGTCCAGGTCCCCGTGCACGGTGTACGGGGTCCCTATGGGGTTGAGCTGGCGGTCGTAGATTCGAATGACGCGCGCGTAGCGGGGGGACACGCCTGGGTAGTAATACCACTCCGGGCTCTCTGATTCCCCCAGGGTGATGATCTCGATCCCCTCATCGCCTTGTATATCCGCGAGAAGCGGGGGAGCAATCATGCGATCTTCCTCCGTCTCCCGGCTGTATATGAGCGTACCACCGCTCGAAAGGATTCGAATCATGGCATAGGACAAAACCGCGATCTCGACTGACCCGTCCCCGTCGAGGTCAGCAGCTGCCACGTACGCCCACCTCGCTTCGTTTCCCTTCTCGAGGGTGTAGGACCAGAGAGTGCTATCCCCGGAGTCGTACAGTGTGACAACGTCTTCCTCCGTCTCCTGCCGGCTGCAGACAAGCACCTCCATCTGGGCGTCCGCATCACGGTCGAGGAGTACGATGGATCGAGCCCCAAACATATCGCCATACGCCTTACTCGGCCAACTCTCCTGCTTGTTGACGACGTCGAGTACCTTCAACGTGTCTTGTCTAGCCACGAGCACTTCCTGGATGCCATTCGCGTCGATGTCACCAATCGCGATACTACCCTCGCCGAATAAGGGGTCAGGAAACGAGGCGATGGGCGTTGACCATGTCAGAGTTCCGTCGGCACGGTATACCGCGACATCATACCTCCTGAAGGTCACGATCTCCTGTTCCTGGTCGCCCGGGACGACGTCATGTAGGGCGTACGTCTGTCCACCATGAATACGCGTGCCGGTATCAACCACGAACGAGTCACGAGGCGCGCCGTTCGAAGCAGCCAGGACGTAGGCGCGCCCGCCGGCTTCGTAGACCACATACGGAACGCCGTCCTCGTACAGATTGCCGATCACAGGGCCGCTCTTTCGGCTCACGCCTCTGGAGAACCTCCAGATGCTGCCCGTGCCGTCACTGGCGTAGCAGTAAAGGGCGGCATCGGTCGAAAAGAGTATCTCGCTTCCTGTGTGTATTGGTGCGACATCCGCAAGGACGACACAGTGGTGGGGGTACCCGTCGAGCTTCACCGGAAAACCCGTTTCGTAGGGCAGCGCGTCGAACACCCGCGAGCCCACGTTGTTCTCGACAGTGGGCTCGTTCAACTCGCCGTCGGGATCCAGCACCACGAAAAGCTCATTGGTTCCCGTCGAGAGCTCGGATCCGCTGAACGCGATGGTGTCCGTGGCGCTCCCGAACGCAGGGACAAGTGGGAGCACCTCTGTTCCGATGATTTCGGAGCTCACCGAGTCCGGGTGCCCATTCCAAAGCTCAGCGGTCACCTGCGAAGCGCCGTTGCGGCCGAGGTTCCGCACGGTCAGTCGTATGGCGTTGGACCCGTTGGTGTTCAGATACGACGTCTCATTCACCGAGGTGATGTCGGAGCGGCGGATGGCTACATCGACGGAGTCATGGGCGACATCCTGCCAACGGATATTGAGGGCAGGGTCCCCGAAGAGCGTGAGATTTCGCACCGTGAAGTCGCTGCTCGCTTGGAGGAGCTTCATGCCCAAGAGCACGTCCCCGAGCGTGGCCGCGTTCTCCTGGAAGAGAGCGCGGAAGAAGTTGACGAAGTCGTTCTGGGCGAAAGATGCCCACTGAGTCCTCGAATAGCCAAAAGCCCCGATCGCGCCGTCCGGTTGCACCACCAGCCGCTCACACATCACGTCACATGAGTCCACCATCGGATCGTATTGCTCGGTCCCACATGCGTTCGATAGCGTCGGACAGCAGGGCGCGACGCCGATGGGCGCATTTTGTTTCCACTGTTTGTCCCTCGCGAAATCGAACTCCCCAAGATGCGAGCCGATCGCGACGACAAAGGGGAGCGCAGGGGCCCCGAGCGTGTCGTAATGAATCGGGAGAAAGCAGCCCCCTGGGTTCCACCCCCTGAGATAGAAGTAGTTCCCATGGTCGAACAAACCGAACGCCCAGTAGCCTTTCCGCAGTGTGTCCACCACGGAGGCGCTGAAAGCAGAATCGCTAGAGACAACACCCTCTTTGAGCTCTTCGATCACATGCATTTTACGAACTTGCTTATCTCCCGGTATGTAATTCGCATCGATATAGTCGAAGAAGTTTGCGAAGGTCAGTTCGGATTGGAATGTGAAATACATCAAATCTCCTCCGGACACCATGAGTATCTTGTCG
>JBGSIK010000131.1:0-1561 GCA_041742575.1 Candidatus Krumholzibacteriia bacterium | reverse complement strand
GTTCGTCAACCGCCGCGCCGTCCGCGAACGCACACTCCTGGGCGCGCTCCAGGATGCCTATCGCAACGTGATCCCGTTCAAACGATTTCCCGTGGCGGTGATCGCGCTCGACATGCCCCCGGACGCGGTGGACGTCAACGTGCATCCGAGCAAGATGGAAGTGCGCGTGCGCGACGAGAGAATGCTCTTCAACGTCGTCAGGCGCGCGATCAAGCAATCTCTCTCGGCCGAATCGGAATCGACCCTGTCGGTCACGGTGGATCCAAAGCCGCGCCGCGAGGACGGGACGGATCGTGTGGCGGGGGCCGCAGCCGCCTCGACCGGATCCGAAGGGCGCGATCTATTCGCTGCGGGCCCGCGCGAGGACGCGAATGTCATCTCGCTCCAGGAGCGCATCAAGGACGCTTATTCGGAGTACGTGCTCCGGCATCAACCGCCGCAGCCCAGTCCCTTCAACCCGCAGCTTTCACTAAAGACCACCGAGCCAATGGAAAAAACGCGCGAGGCGGTGGAGGAGTGGAAGCGGCGTGGGCTGGGGGACGACGCCCTCTTCTGGCAGTTCAACGCCGCCTACATTTTCGTGCAGGTACGCGGCGGCATCGTCGTAGTGGACCAGCACGCCGCCCACGAGCGGATCATATTCGACACCGCGCGCAAGCAAATCGCCGAGCAGTCGCCGGTCTCCCAGCAGATCCTGTTCCGCATCCGGCTCGATTTGTCGCTCGCGGAGCTGGAGGCGTTCCGCGGGTCGCGGGAGGTGTTCGAGAAGCTCGGTTTCGATCTGGAGCCTTTCGGCGGGAAGAGCATCCTGGTTCGCGGCTACCCACAAGGGCTGCGCAACTGGGACGAGGGGAGGCTGTTGCTCCAGATCTTCGACGACATCGTGCAGGACCGATTGCCGGGTGACACGGTTGCCGATCGGATCGCGGCCAGCTTCGCGTGCCGCAGCGCAGTCAAAGCAGGCAAGAAGCTCAATCTCGAGGAAATGCGCATGCTGGCGGACCAGCTCTTCTCCACCGAGAACCCGTACTCCTGCCCGCACGGACGACCGACCATCCACCGCATTTCCCTCGACGAGGTCGAGCGGTGGTTCCAACGCCGTTGAAGGTGACTCCAGGCATTGACGCAACGAGACCGTGTGTGGCCGTCATGGGCGCCACCGCGACGGGAAAATCCCGCTTGGGGATCGCGCTGGCCGCGTGCTTCCGGGGCGAGATCGTATCCATGGATTCCCGGCAGGTATACCGGGGCATGAACATCGGTACGGGCAAGGTGGGTGTCGTCGAGCGATCGGTCGTGGTCCATCACCTGATCGACATCATGGATCCGGGGGAAACGGGGAACGCGGGGCGCCATGCCGAGCTCACCCACCGGACGATCGAGGAGATCCACGGGTGCGGCCGCGTGCCGTTTCTGGTGGGAGGAACGGGGCTCTACTTCGATGCCGTGTTCCGGCCTCTGGTCGACGTGAACATTCCGCCCGAGCGCTTGCGCGCGATCCGGGACGGTTTTGAAGGACGGGAAACGAACGAACTGCACCGCGAGCTGGAGCGCGTCGACC
>JBGSIK010000130.1:0-12050 GCA_041742575.1 Candidatus Krumholzibacteriia bacterium | reverse complement strand
CGACGGCGATACCTGGACTCCCGTGAACAACGGCGTGACCGATCTCGATGTCGCGGCCCTTGTCATCAACTCGAGCGGCCATATCTTCGCGGGGACTGAAGGCGGTGGTGTTTTCCGCTCGACGAACAACGGCGATAGCTGGACAGCAGTGAACTCCGGCTTTGCGTATAATTACGTCACAACTCTGGCTGTCAATTCGAACGGCGACATCTTCGCAGGATATCGCTTCGGCAGCAGCGTTTATCGCTCCACGAACAACGGCGATAGCTGGATATCTTTGAACGCCGGGCTATCCAATGCCCATGCTTTGTCTCTCGCCACTAACTCGAGCGGGCACGTCTTCGCAGGGACTGTTGCCGGTGTGTTCCGGTCCGTGAACAACGGGGACAATTGGATCCAGGTGAATGCCGGGATGGCTGCTACCTGGATTGGCGCCGTTACCGTCAATGCGAGCGGCCACGTCTTCGCGGGGTCCAGCTATGGCTCTGGTCTCTATCTCTCCGAAGACAATGGAAGTACCTGGACGGAAGTGAACACGGGTTATGGCAGTCGTGCCCCTGTCCGTGCTCTCGTTGTCGACTTGAACGGCAACGTGTTTGCAGGCACCGGGTGCGTGGGTATCTATCGTTCCATGGACAACGGGGACAACTGGACACAGGTGAACACCGGCCTGACGCTGTTCTGCGTGAACGCCTTTGCCGTCAACTCGAGCGACCAGATCTTTGCGGGGACCGGGGGTACGGATCATACCTCGGGGCTTGTTGTTCGTTCCGACAACCATGGGGACAGCTGGGCGCCGGCGAGCACCGGCTTGAGCACCTATGTCTCGGCCCTTGCCATCAATTCTCTCGGATATGTCTTTGCAGGGACCACCAGGTTGAACGGCGAAGGCGATGGTGTGTTCCTTTCTACGAATAACGGCGGCAGCTGGGCGCCCGTAAACGACGGCTTGACGCGCAAAACTGTTTATGCTCTTGCCGTTGATTCGAACGACCGCATCTTCGCGGGGACCGGCGGCGGCGGCGTTTTCCGTTCCACGGATCACGGGGACAACTGGACCGCGGCCAACACCGGCCTGACTGGCTTTTATGTCTACGATCTCGTCGTCAACTCGATCGACCATATATTTGCGGCGACGTATCAGGATGGTGTGTTCCGTTCCGTGAACGGTGGGGAGACGTGGGCCCCGGTGAATACGGGGTTGACCAATACCGACGTCGTGAAACTCGTCGTCGATGGGAGTGGGTATGTTTACGCCGCCACGTCGGGGGGTGGCGTATTTCGCAGCGCCTTGCCCACGGACTAGAGGGACACGGCCGCACCAGACGGCGGGCTGTCGGAAACGCCGGAAGTGCAAGCTGCTCGGAACGAGCAAATGGAGGTAAGGAACATGGGTAATCTGAGACTGGTTGCCGTGCTGTCAATCGCGCTGCTGCTCGGGCTTCTCTCCACGCCTGGCATGGCGCAAGAGGAGGAAACCGAAGAGACCGAGGTCAAAGCGAAGGACACGCCGTATTTCTCCGCGATGCCGGACTACCAGGTTTTTGAGGCCGTCGACAAGAAGTTCGACTCCTATAGTTTCTTCAACGGCAAGGACGCCACCACGGTCGAAGGCCAGAAGTTCTTCAGATTCTACACGCTCAAGGAGGGCGCCGAGCAGGCGAGCGACCTCCAGATCACGCGCAATCACGTCAATGCCATAAAGAAAATGGGTGGGACCGTCCTTTTCGATGGCGTCTGCGAGGGCGACTACTGCAACGACTACGCCGGCTATCCCATGGTGGTCGGGAAGGTCGTAAAGGGCGCGAGCGAGATGTGGGTCGAAATCGTATCGGGCGACGGCGGTCTCAATTATTACCTCACCGTTGTCACCAAGGGATCGATGACGCAGGACGTCACGGCGAGCGCCATGCTCGAAGCGCTCAACAAGGACGGTCATGTCGCCCTCTACATCAACTTCGACACGGGCAAAGCGACGATCCGACCCGACGCGAAGCCCATCATCGACGAGATCGTCGAATTGATGAAATCGAATGCGGACCTCAAGCTGAGTGTCGAGGGGCACACGGACAACGTTGGAGACGCAAAATCGAACGAGACTCTCTCGGAGAATCGGGCCAAGTCGGTCGTGGCTGCGCTCGTCGAGCAGGGCATCGATGCGAAGCGTCTAACCACCGCGGGACACGGCCAGGAGAAGCCCATCGCAGACAATTCGTCCGAACAAGGCCGGGCGAAAAACCGCAGAGTCGAACTCGTCAAGAAGTGAGCCGCGCCGTCGGCGGCTCTGCCGGAATCTACGCACCTCGCCAGAGCGGCGGACCATGTCCGCCGCTCTGCGTATATACGACAATTGTTGGTGTCGATCGTTCAAACCCATGTGTAACTTCGCCTCGCCGCGTTTCGTACCAACACGAGCACAAAGCCGCTTGATACCTGTCGTCGTTTTATTCGTAAGGGGAAACCATGAACACCCGAAGCTTCATTCTCGTCTTGCTCGTGATCGTTCCGTTTGCGACCACCGCCTTCGCCCAAGGGGATGTCGTCGACTTCGACTCGAGCCGCTGGGCCAGGGCGGTTGGCGCCAAAGTCGTGGACCACTTGGGACGGAAAAGCCTCATGGGCAACGCGTATCTTCCCGACGTGGCCTTCGAGAACGGCGTCATCGAGGTCGACATCGCGGTCACCGGGGAACGGTCGTATCCGGGCATCGTCTTCCGGGCGTGGTCCGAAGAGGACTGTGAACATATATACATCCGTCCGCACCGTGCCGGCCTCTATCCCGACGCGATTCAGTACGCGCCCAAAATCAAAGGCATTGGGTCCTGGCAGCTCTGCAACGGGCCTGGTTATACGGCGAGCGCGGAGTTCCCCACAGACGAATGGATGCACGTGAGACTGGAAGTGAAAGGGACTCAGGCCCGACTCTTCATCGACGACATGGAAAACCCCGCCCTTGAGATCGAACGTCTCCAGCACGGTATGAAAGAGGGATCCATCGGCATCGAGGGCCCGGCCGACGGGACGGCGTACTTTTCCAACTTCCGCTACGAGGCGCGTGAACACCTCGTGTTTGATCGGCCCGCCGTGATTCACATGCCTCCGGGAACAATCACAGACTGGGAGATATCGCCGGCGTACAAGATCAGCGATGTCGATACAGAGAAATACCCCGGAACCGCGGCGCTCAAGAAGGTCGAATGGCAGAAGGCCGAGTGCGAACCCGACGGCATCGTGAATGTGGCGAGGCACTGCGGGCGCACGGGACGCGAATCGGACTGCATCATGGCTCGGACCACGATCAGATCGGAAAAGGAACAAACGCGGAAATACCTCATCGGCTACAGCGACGCGGTGAGCGTGTTCTTGAACGGCGAGATCCTCTTCACGGGAGAGAGCGCATACCAGCAGCGGGACCCGTCTTTTCTGGGTATCATCGGCCTGTTCGACGCGGTGTATCTGCCCCTCGAGCGCGGCGACAACGAACTGCTCCTCATGGTGACGGAATCGTTTGGCGGATGGGGCTTCGTGTGCCGCGACCCGGAAGCGACGTTCGTGGGCGACAACATGGAGCGCATTTGGGAGACCGCCGCGGATTTCCTTTTTCCGGAGTCCGCCGTTTACGACGCAGAGCGGAGAGTTTTGTACGTGTCGAGCTACGATATGTACAACAGGGCCGGGGAGAGCGGGGGACAGTTCATTGCCAAGGTCTCTCCGGACGGAAAGGTCGTCGAAAAAGAATGGGTGAGGGGTTTGCGACGACCCACGGGAATGGTGATCGTGGGGGACACCCTCGTCGTCGTGGAGCGGGACGGTTTGGCGAAAATCGATCTGGAAACCGGCGAAGTCGCGACGCGGCACCCATGCCCCGGGGTCCGTTTTCCGAACGACGTCGTGGCCGACGGACGGGGAAATCTCTACATATCGGATTCGCGCAAGAGCGTAATCTTTCGTTTCGCCCGCGGTGCGTTTGAGGAGTGGCTGAGCGCGCCGGCGATCTCTGAACCTAACGGGCTCTTCGTGAGCGGCAACGCCCTCGTCGTGGGGAGCTGTGGGGACAATGCGCTCAAGAGCGTCGATCTGGCGACCAAGAAGGTGAGCCTAATCGCGAGACTGGAGCCGGGGACCATCGACGGGATCAAGAGCGACAGAAACGGAGACTTCATAGTCTCGCAGGTGGAGGGGAGGATCTACCGCATCACGCGCGCAGGCGCGGTAACAAGGCTCCTCGATACCACGGGACCCAACCGCTACACGGCCGATTTCGACCTGATCTCAGAGAAGGATCTGCTCGTGATCCCGACATTCGTGGACAATCGCGTCGTTGCCTACCGGCTGAAATAACGGGTCGAAGCGATGGCGGTCCGATCATCCTCCAAACCGGTAGCTGATTCCGATCACGGCTCGGCCCTCGAGCCCGAGTGCATTCACGGCATCCCGGGCGTCATCATAGGTGTAGTCGTCCCGCGGATTGACGTGGTCGCCGTCCGGGCTGTATGTCGTGTCATGCCCCGTGAGTTCGGCGTCGAAAAAGTAATCCACGCCGCCGCCGATCACGAACTGGACCCTGTCGCTGATGTCGAAGTAACCCTCCAAGCCGGCGCCGAGGCCCCACTGGTGGCTGGTGATGTCGAAGTCCTCGTTGCCGCCGACGAACTCGAAATTCGCGGTGAATAGGGAGTAGCGCACGCCCGCGGTCGCGAACAGGTTCTCGGCCGATCGCCAGCCGAAACGGTACATCATGTCGAAACGGCAATCCCAATACCATCCCGCTTCCTCGGGCGTGCCATCCGTGGCGTCGTTGATGAAGATCCTGCGGGCATCGGCTGGGTTGCCCGGCTCCCGCCGCGCGTAGCCGACGGCGAATCGGGCCGCAAGGGGAAATCCCTCGGCGAAATCGGCAGCTGTGGCATTGACTTCGGCGCCGAGGCCGGCACGGTATCCGACGAGCCCGCCGACGGTAAACCGGGCGGCCGCAGCGGCATTCGCAACGGCCATTGCAAGCAAGAGGGTGAGGGGCGCGATTACGGCGCTTCTGGTAGCCATTGGATTCTCCTTTGCCCGGACAGGCATAACAGGGATCGATCATCCGCTTCAGTACCCGGCCCCGAACGACCAGAGCCTGCGGGTACGGCTGACCGGCCCCTGCGGCTGTTGATTGTTCGATCGACGCCGTTTGGATCAAGTTCTATGCCACGGACCGGTGTGCTCACGGCGATTGCGGTTGGTGTAGGAATCGCGATAGTGCCCGATTTTTGAGTTGTTCCGCAACGTATTCCCCACGTCTCGATACGCACATCGAAAAGAGACATGTCTGTCGGGACAACCCCGTGGGCGTCGGCCGTCGAGGCGGCGTACCGCGTAAGGAGAAGCTCATTAACAAGTTACTCGTGCCGCTCGAATTGATGGAAGCACCCTCGTCCGTTCGCCCGCCCCGGCGCCGAGGGGCCACGGTTTCGTTCGTCCCGCAGGGGAGGGCCCGAGGCCACACCCCGTGCGGACAAACATCTTTCCATCATCTATGCGTTGACTTATAGTAGTGCGACTGGTATGTAAGCCAATACCGCGCTGGCGGATGGGTGCGCGCCGCCGGGTGTTGGGTGTCGAAAGGGGCCCAAGGCCGGGTAAAGCTATGGGTATATTCGTCGGTATAGATGTCGGAACGGTGAGCGTCAAAGTCGCGTTGATTGCGACCGATGACGCCAGGGGAATTCTCGGTGCCGCCTCAGCCCGGGATGACCTCTTCTACCGGCCGGCGGCGGACGAGGTCTGCGACCCGCGCCTTGCCTCCAACTTGCTGGTGAACCGGTACACCCGCATCAAAGGAAGCCCCATAGGCGCGACGGATCAGGTGATCCGGGCAATCCTGGAGGCGGTTCCCGCCGGGTCGATCGAGGGGGTGCGCGTCTGCGGATCGGGCGGGCGCCTCGTCGGCGAGATCATCGGCGTCAATTATGAGAACGACTTCCGGGCGATCGCCCGCGGTGTGGGCGAGCTCTACCCGCAGGTGCGCACAGTCCTGGAGATGGGAGGACAGAACTCGAAGTTCATTCTCGTCGAGCGCGACGCCGAGACGGGACGGGTGGGAATCGGTGACTACGAAAAAAGCGGGGATTGCGCCGCCGGGACGGGCTCGTTCATCGACCAGCAGGCGCTCCGGCTGAGGTTCCGCGTCGAAGAGATCGGGGAAGTCGTGTCATCGGCGGCCAAGAGCGCCAAGGTGGCGGGGCGGTGCTCGGTCTTCGCCAAGTCGGACATGATCCACGCCCAGCAGAAGGGTTATCTACCGCCGGAGATACTGAAGGGACTGTGCGAGGCGGTGGCGCGCAACTTCAAGAGCAGCGTGACCAAGGGGCGCCGGCTGGAGAAACCGGCGGCTTTCGTGGGCGGCGTCGCGGCCAATAGCGGCGTGGTCGGGGCGATGCGTGAGGAGTTCCGCATGACGCCGGAGGAGCTCTTCGTCCCCGGGTACTACGCGTGGGTGGGAGCGATCGGAGCCGCGCTCGCCGAAAGTGACGCACTGCACAAATCGGGGTGCCCGGACTTCGACGCGCTCTCGCGGTACAGCCGCTCGTCCGACGGCAGATTCCCCGTCGGCGACCCGCTGGTGATGGACAAGGTCGTCCTGCTCCGCGATCGCGTGAGACCACGGGAGCTCGGCCCGGACGAGGGCCTCGTTGCCGCGTACATGGGGATCGATGTCGGGTCGGTGAGCACGAACGTGGCCGTGATCGACGACGAAGGCAATGTGCTCAAGGAGATCTACACGCGGACGGACGGGCGTCCGATCGAAGTGGTCGATCGGTGCCTGAAGGAAGTCGAGGCAGAGATCGGTAGCCGGATCGAGATCGTGGGCGTCGGGACCACCGGCTCGGGCCGGGAACTCATCGGCGAGCTGGTGGGGGCGGACACCATCAACGACGAGATCACGGCACACAAGACCGGCGCCGAGTTCATCGCGCAGACGATGCTGGATGCGCAACCGGACACCATCTTCGAGATCGGTGGGCAGGACTCGAAGTTCATCAGCATACAAAACGGCGTGGTCGTGGACTTCACCATGAACGAAGCCTGCGCGGCCGGGACCGGTTCCTTTCTGGAGGAACGCGCGGAGGAGCTCGGCGTTGCCATCAAAGGAGAGTTCGCGGAGCTGGCGCTGTCGTCGCGCGCGCCGGTGAAACTGGGCGAACGGTGCACGGTGTTCATGCAGCAGGACGTGTCGGCATACCAGCAGCGCGGCGCGTCCAAGGAAGACCTCACCGCGGGGCTCGCGTATTCGATCGTCTACAACTACCTGAACCGCGTCGTCCGCGGTCGCAAGATAGGCGACGTCGTCTTCTTTCAGGGCGGCACCGCGTACAACGACGCCATCGCCGCCGCCTTCACCATGGTGCTGGACAAGAAGATCATCGTCCCGCCCTACAACGGGGTAATCGGCGCGGTAGGCGCCGCGCTCCTCGCCCGGGAAAAGGCGCTGGTCCTGGGGAAGCCGAGCAGCTTCCGCGGTTTCGGTCTGGAGAACGTCGATTACGATCTGCGCGAATTCACGTGTAAGGCGTGCTCCAACTACTGTCACATACAGGAATTCACGGTGGAGGGAGCGAAAACCTACTGGGGAGACCAATGCTCCGACAAGTTCCGCCGCAAGCAGCTGAGCGACCGGAAACCGGTGGTCGCGGACCTGCTCTCGATGAGACGCGAGCTCCTGTACGATGGGTACGATCCCGAGGTCGCGGGGAAGGCCACCATCGGCCTCCCGAGGGGAATGTACGTGTACGAACAGTTCCAGCTATGGAACACGTTCTTCCGTGAGCTCGGCTACCGGGTGTTGCTCTCCAGCGAAACCAACGCGCAAATCGTGCGCTGGGGCATCGAAGCCGCGGTCGCGGAGCCGTGCCTGCCCATACAGGCATACCACGGGCACGTCCGCCACCTCTTGAACGAAGGCGCCGATTGGCTGTTCATACCGAACATGATCAACGCGGAGACGCCGTTTGCCGAGATGAACAGCTACTACTGCCCGTGGGGGCAGACGCTACCGTTCGTGGTGCGGAGTTCGAGCGTCTTGAGCTACGGAGCGGACAAGATCATCTGCCCGCCGCTGCGGTTTCGAGAGGGTCGGAAAGCGATCGAAAAAGCGTTGGCGGAGTCGCTGGCGCCCTTGGGCGAGCGCCGGAAAGCGGTGGCAGCGGCGCTGGAGAAGGCTTACGCCAAGCAAGCCGAATTCAAGAGCGCGCTTCTGGAAGCCGGGAGCGAGGCCATCGCCACGCTGTCGAAGACCAACGAGATCGGTATCGTCCTCGTCGGCCGGGTGTACAATATGTACGATCGCGGCGCCACGCTGGACATCGGAAGCAAGCTGCGCGACTATTACGGCGTCAACGTCATCCCCATGGATTTCCTGGCGGTGGATGACGAGGACGTTTCCGACATCAACGACAACATGTACTGGAACTACGGCCGGAAGATCCTGGCGGCGGCCAGGATCGTCGGCCGCTATCCCAATCTGCACATCATTTACCTGACCAACTTCAAGTGCGGGCCCGACTCCTACATCAAGCACTTCGTCGTGAAGGCGTCCGGCAAATCCTTCCTCACCCTGCAGTTCGATGGGCACGGCAACGACGCCGGTTACATCACGCGATGTGAGGCGTATCTCGACAGCAAGGGGGCGCTCCGCTGGTGGTCCCGGGCCGGGAAGAAGATGGACCTTTACGCCGGCACGCGCAGCGGCGGAGCGACGCTCGAGGAGGAGGCGGTGTGATGAAATCCGCCCGAGCAGGCGGAGCCGGCGCGAAGCTGATCGGCCGCACGCTGTACGTACCTCGCATGAGCATAGAAGGGGCTTCGGCGTTCGCGGCGGCGTACCGGGCTTTTGGCGTCAACGGCCAACTCCTCCCGCCGTCGGACGCGCGTTCGCTCGAATTCGCGCGCCAATATACCATCGGTGAGGAGTGTTACCCGGAGATCGTTACCCTCGGCGGCTTTTTGAAAGTCATCGAGGACGCCAAGTTCGAGCCGTCCAAGACGGCTTTCCTTCTGCCCACTGCCAGCGGTCCCTGTCGGTTCGGCCAGTACAAGCCCGTGCTGGAAAAAGTGCTCGCCGAGAAAGGCCTGTCGGAAGTGCTGGTCATTTCCCCGACCAGCGCGAATGGATATGAGGGTGTGGGCGACCAATCGGGGAGCCTGGCGCGGCTGGCGTGGTGGGCGCTGGTGTGTGGCGACGGGCTACGGAAGCTTCTTCTGCAGGTCCGCCCTTACGAGAAGAACGCCGGCGAAACCGACCGCGTGCACGAGGAGAGTCTCGATACGCTCTGCGAAGTGATCGAGCGTCGGGACCTCGACATGAAAGCGAAATTCGAGACCCTCGCCGGGGTCATGGATCAGATCGGCAAGCGCTTCTCGGTGATTCCGGCCGATTACAATAAAGACAAACCGCTCATCGGTGTCATCGGTGAGATCTATTGTCGTCTCGACGACTTCGCGAACGCCGAACTCATTCGACGGGTGGAGCGATTCGGCGGGGAGACCTGGCTCGCGTCGATCACGGAGTGGTTCTGGTACACGAACTTCATGCGCAAGCACGATCTCAAGATCCGCGGCCGGGCGTTCTCGAAGGCGATGCTGGGCGCCGTCGTCCGCAACAAGATCCAGCGGAGCGACGAGCACAAACTGCTCGCGCCGCTGTGCGGGCGTTTCGAGGGGTACGAGGACCCCGAGAGCACGGAGCAGTTGGTGAGTCCCACGGCGCCTTACCTGCCGTACTGGGGGTCCCTCGGCGAGATGGTGCTGAACGTCGGCGGCGCGATCTACGTGCACGGCAAGGGAGCCGATGGAGTGATCGACATCAGCCCGTTCACCTGCATGAACGGTATCGTCAGCGAGGCCATCTACCCGCGGCTGAGCCGGGACCACGACGGTATTCCGATTCGGAGCTTTTACTTCGACGGCACCGAGGCCGACTACGATAGGGACGTGGAGATCTTTCTCGAGCTGGCCGTGACCTACAAAAAGAGAAAACGGGTCGCGCGCAGATACCCGGCACACTTCGCCCCGTGATTCGAAAGGAACACGTCAGATGAAATTCAACACCAAAGCTGTTCGCGCCGGGATCACCCCCGATCCGACGACCGGCGCCATCGTCCCGCCCATATACCAGACGGCCACATACGTGCTCGAGGAAGTGGGCAAGAACAAGGGTTATGACTACACGCGTGCGTCCAACCCGACGCGGGCGGTGTTGGAGGCGAATTTGGCCGCCCTCGAGGGCGGCGCGCACGGAGTGGCGTTCGCCTCCGGGCTGTCTGCGGTGGACGCGGTGTTGCGGCTGCTGTCCTCAGGCGATCATGTGGTCTCGACCGAGGATGTCTACGGCGGAGTGTCGCGCTTGTTCAACAGGATTCTGAGCCGGTTCCAGTTGTCGTTCACGTACGTGGATTCTTCCTACCCGGAAAGAGTGGCGCAGGCCGTGCGCAAGAATACCAAGCTCCTCTGGATCGAGACGCCGACCAATCCGCTGCTCAACCTCACCGACCTGGAAGCGGTCGTGCGCATCGGCCGGGAGCGCGGGATACCGGTGGCCGTCGATCCGACTTTCGCGACCCCGTGCCTGCTGCGGCCGCTTGAGTTCGGCGTCGATCTGGTGGTACACAGCACTACCAAATATCTGAGCGGGCACAACCAGATCATAGGGGGAATCGTGATCACCAACAACCACGACTACTTCGAACAATTGAAGTTCGTTCAGAAGAGCGTGGGGGCAGTCCCCAGCCCGTTCGACTGCTGGCTCACACTCACGGGCCTGAAGACGCTTCCGCTCCGCATGGAACGGCATTCGTCCAACGGCATGGCCGTGGCCCGCTTCCTCGAGAAGCACCCAAAAGTCGCTTGGGTCAAGTATCCCGGCATCGAGAGCCACCCGCAGCACGAGATCGCGAAACGGCAGATGTCCGGATACAGCGGCATGATCACTTTCGAGTTGAAAGGCGGGTTGGAATCCGGCCGGAAGCTCATGAATAGCGTCCGGTTGTGTTCTCTGGCGGAAAGTCTGGGTGCGGTCGAAACCATGATCACGCACCCCGCTACCATGACTCACGCCGAGGTGCCAACAGAGGAGCGAGTAAAACGCGGCCTGACCGACGGTCTCGTCCGCATTTCGGTCGGCATAGAGGATATCGAAGACATCATCGCCGATCTGAAACAGGCGCTCGACAAGGTCGTCCTCGGCTGAGCTGATCGGATCGGTCCCCTGTAGATGAAGCCGCAATCCGGCGCTTCCGGCGGCGGCGCGCGCCACATGCTGGCCGCCGCTTTTTTTTTCAGCGTGATGAGCCTCTTCGTCAAGCTCGCGGGACGGAGGCTCCCCACGTCCGAGATCGTATTGGTGCGCAGCGCGGTGGTGCTCATCATGGCGTATCTCCTGATGCGACGGGCGGGCGTTGTGCCGTGGGGGGTCCGCAAATCCATCCTCATCGTCCGCGGCGTGGTCGGGTTCTGCGCCTTGATGTGTTTCTTCTACGCCGTGACCAAACTGCCGCTGGCCGATGTGAGCGCCATCCATTTCACGAATCCCGTGTTCACCGCGGTTCTGGCCGCGATATTCCTCCACGAGTCGATGCGGAGGCGCGAGACGGCCGGGCTGCTTCTGAACCTGGTTGGGGTGGCGCTGGTCGCTCAACCGGAGTTCCTGTTCGGGGCGGGCGCGCGCAACCTCGACCTCAGCGCGGTCCTCCTGGCGCTGGCGGCATCGCTGCTGTCGGCGGGGGCCTACACGACAATTCGCAAACTCGGTGAAACAGAACACCACCTGGTAATCGTATTCTATTTCGCCCTCGTGTCCACGGTGGGGGCGGCGCCGCTGGTGGTCGGCCGCGCAGTTGCGCCCACTCTTTCCGAGTGGGGGCTCCTGGCCGGAATCGGCGTTGTGACATTGCTGGCGCAGATTGCCCTCACCCAGGGACTCCACCGCGAGCGCGCCGGCAAGGCCGTCTCGATCGGATGCGCGCAGGTCGTATTCGCCGGTATATGGGGGTTTATTTTCTTTGGTGACCGGC
>JBGSIK010000129.1:0-7684 GCA_041742575.1 Candidatus Krumholzibacteriia bacterium | reverse complement strand
TGGCAGGATCGTGAACGCGGATGTTCGCGGTCGGAAAACCGATCGACGCGCCCACCCCTTCCCCCTTCACCACCTCGCCGGCGATGGCGTAGGGATGGCCGAGATACCGGTTGGCCAAGTCGAGATCGCCTCCGAGCAGGGCGTTCCGTATCGACGTGCTCGATACGGCCGCGCCGCCGATGAGGTACGGCGGCACCACCTTGACCTCGAACCCCCGCGCACGCCCCTCCGCCTGCGCGCTCTCGGGATTCCCCCCACGTCCGCGTCCGAAGTGGCAACTGGACCCCAGCACTAGGGCGCGCATGTTCAAGCCCTCGAGCATGTAAGCCCGGATGAAATCCCGGTAATCGGTCCCCGCGACCTCGCGGTCGAAGCGCACCACCAACACGCCATCCAGAGGATAGCTTTCAAGGAGGACCAGCCGCTCTTCGATCGTCGTCAGCATGGGCGGGGCCTGCCGCGACCGCGTGACCACCACGGGGTGCGGGTCGAACGTGATCAGGTACGCCGCCTCGATTCCGCCCCGGGACTTGCAACGAAGGAGCTCCGCGATGATGGCGCCATGTCCCCGATGGACACCGTCGAACACGCCCAGGGTCACGGCCGACGGGCGCGGACGGAACCGGGCGAAGTCCGCAAGCGAGTATGCGACCTGTAAATTCCCTGCCATGATGTCGTCACTGCTTCCCTGGCGCTCCCCACCCCTTCGCCGCCACGGTATCCACGAACATGCGATATGTGTCCACCAGTTGCAGCGGGTTGCGGCGCTTACCCTCGCTTCGCTGCCCGACCGCGAGCAGCCCTCCGGACTGATCCAGTATGCGCACCGGGCCGTGTGGGCCGAGTTCCCCGATCGTCCGCATGACGTCCCGAGTCCCGGGCAGCATTCCGTACCGCAGCCCCTTTCCCGCCCGTTCCTCGAGCACCGCGGCGGGGAGAAAACTCAGGGCCTCGTTGAGGCCCAGTCCTTGCAGACCGGACAGGTCCCTCTCGAACAGACGTTCGGACGTGAAAGCGTCCTCCTGACGGAAATGCCCGACGCGGCGGCGGACGATATGCCTGATGTGCGCCGGCAACTCCAGCCTCGCGCCGAAGTCGCGCGCCAGCGAGCGCACGTAGGTGCCTCGCGAGCAACGAACGCGACACTTCACCGTGGGCAGATCGACGGCCAGCACCTGCATGTCGTAAATCCGCACCCGGCGCCGTCCCACTCCCGGCACCTCGCCGTTTCGCGCCAGTTCGTAGAGCCGCTTTCCGTCGCGTTTGAGGGCGGAGAAAACCGGCGGCTCGAGATCGTAGTCGCCCACGAACGAGCGCGCCGTCTCCATTATCCGCGCTTCCGGGATGTCGGGGCACGGGGCTTCACGGACGACCGCGCCCTCGGCGTCGAGCGTGGTCGTCTCCACACCCAGGTAGACGTCGAACTCGTACTCCTTCTCGAGGTTCATGAAGTGTTCGACGGCACGCGTGGCGACACCGCTGCAGATGAGCAGCACACCCTCCGCCAGAGGATCCAGCGTGCCCGCGTGTCCCACTTTTCGGACGTGCGTCGCCTTGCGGAAAGCCGTGACGACGTCGAACGAGGTGGGGCCGACGCGCTTGTCGACGATGAACAACTTGTCCTGGTACTGTTCCAAAGCTGCGCCCGTCACTCCTCGGGACCGGGCTCCTCACCGCCCTCCCGCTTTTCTTGCTGTATCTTTCGGATCTCTTCCTCGACGGCAAACGACCTGTCCAGTGTGTCGTCGTACACGAAGTGGAGCTCCGGGGCGTTATGCACCTTGAGCGCATTCGCCACCGCGGTCCGCATGAAGTTGCGCGCGCTCTTCAGGCCGCGGGCGGTCTTCTCCCTCCCGCTCGCCTCCCCCAGAACCGAGAAGTACACCTTCGCCGCCGACAGGTCCGAAGACACCCTCACTTCGGTTATCGTCACCATCCCCACCCGCGGGTCCTTGATCTCGCTCACCAGCAGCTCGCTCAGCACCTGTTTGATGGTTTCGTTGATCCGTTCGAGCCTGAATGAAGACTTCGCCATCACTCCCGTCCTCGGTCAGAAGTACTCCTGGTACATGTCGGTGATCTCAACGCGGCGTTCGTATTCGATGAACCTCGCCGCCATCTCGCATCCCGCGTCTACCGTCGCCCGATCCACACCGACCGTCACGATCGCCAGCTGGCTCCGCTGCCACTTGTTGTGGTAATCCACTTCCGCGACCGACACGTTGAACTTACGACGCAGCCTCGCCTTGAGACTGGACAGCACCATTCGTTTGTCTTTCAACGAGGAGCAACCGGGAATGAAGAGATCTACTGTCAGAAGCTTGACGAACATCGAAGGCACGCGCGGCCGGTTGGAGGTTGATTATACGACGCGGGCTCTCTCCTCCACCACGTACGCCTCTATCACGTCGCTCTCCTGCAGTTCCTCGAAGCCGGACAACCCGATCCCGCACTCGAAGTTCACCTGGACTTCTCTCACGTCATCTTGAAACCGTTTGAGCGAAATGATCTTGCCGTCGAACACCACTTCTTCCCCGCGGAACACCCGGGCATTCGCACTCCGCTCGATGACTCCTTCCGTCACCATCGATCCCGCGACCAACCCGAGTTTGGAAACGCGGAAGAGCCTCCGGACCTCCGCCCGCCCGAGCACCCGCTCCACCAGTTCCGGTTCGAGCATCCCCTTGAGGGCTTTATCGATATCCTCGATGACCTCGTAGATGATCTGGTAACCGCGAACCTCCACGCCTTTGAGCTTCGCGAGCATCCTCGCCTTCGGCGTCACGTTCGTGTTGAAGGCAATTATGAGCGCGTTCGAGCTGCTCGCGAGCAGAACATCCGACTCCGAGACCGCGCCGACTCCGGCGTGCAGCAGCACGACCTTGACTTCGTCCAGCGAAACGGGCGAGATGCTGTCCCGCAGGGCTTCCATGGAACCGTTCGCATCCGCCTTCAAGATTATGTTGAGTTCCTTCACTTCGCCCTGCTGGATCTGCGCGTACAGATCCTCCAGCGTGAGGGCCCTCGCCGGCGTCATCTCGCGCGCGCGCAGGGCGTCTTGCCGTTTCGAGCTGATCTCGCGCGCTTCGCGCTCGCCCGCCACACAGATGAACGCATCCCCGGGCTCGGGCAGACCATCCAACCCCAGCACCAATGCGGGCATCGACGGCCCCGCGTGTTTGACGCGGGCGCCGGTGTGATCGAACAGCGACCGCACCTTGCCGTATTCGTTTCCGGCAACCAGAACGTCCCCGATGTGGAGCGTCCCCTGCTGCACGAGGACCGTGCACAGAATGCCGCGGCCTTCTTCTTTCTTGACCTCGACCACCACTCCCTGAGCCTTCGCCGTGGGGTCGGCTTTGAGTTCGAGCAGCTCGGCCTGCAGTAGAATGAGCTCCAGCAGCCGGTCGATGCCCTTGCCCGTCTTGGCCGACACCTCCACCGACACGACATCCCCACCGTACTCTTCCACCACCACTCCATGCTTCGTGAGTTGCTGCTTGACGACCAACGGATTCGCAGCCGGAAGGTCGACCTTGTTGATCGCGACCACCATCGCGACCCCGGCGGCTCTGGTGTGGTTGATCGCCTCGACCGTTTGCGGCATGACTCCGTCGTCCGCACCCACCACCAGCACGACGATGTCGGTGAGGTGTGCGCCCCGCGCCCTCATCGCCGTGAACGCCTCGTGCCCGGGCGTATCGACGAAGGTCAACTTTCCCTGGGGGGTATCGACTTCGTAAGCACCGATGTGTTGCGTGATCCCCCCCGCTTCTCCCGCGGCTACGTTCGTTTTGCGGATGTAGTCGAGAATGGAGGTTTTCCCGTGATCGACGTGACCCATCACGGTCACCACGGGGGCACGGGGCTGGAGCTTGCGCGGGTCTATCTGAGCGGCTTCGCGGAGCCTGGCCTCGCCGTAGACGGCCTCGATCTCCACCGCGCGCCCTATAGTCTCGCACACCAGCTCGATGACTTCGCGGTCGAGTTCTTGCGTCGGAGCCGCCGACACGCCGAGTTCCTCACAGCATCGGAGCACGTCGGCCAAGCTCAAGCCGATGGCGTCCGCCAGCATCGCCACCGTCGATCGATCCTGGACCTGGACGGGAGGGAGGTCCACAAGCCCGGGCTCGTCGGCCTTCGGCTTGCGGCGCTTGGTCTTGCGCGTGGTTTCGAGCTTGGCCAGCGTTCGGCGCACACTTTCGCGCACCGCCTTCTTCTGCGCCTCCACTTCGACGGCCGTCTTTTTCGCCTTCGGTTTGCGCCGGCGGTGAACCGCGACTTCTTCATCTTCCTCGATCAGGATTGCAGCCCGTTTCGCTCTCGGAGGCTTCTTGTCGAGCCGCAGTTTCTCCTTCTCGGATTTCGGCAGCTTCTCCTCGGGTGCAACGACCGGTTTTCCCACTACGGGGACAACCGGTTTGGGTTTTACCGGCTCGACTTTGAGCACCGGTTTCGGCACCGCTTTCTTTACCGTCGGAAGCTCCCTGGGCTCCACCCCCGGCCTTGGCTTGACGAGCACTTTGGCCTTGGTCGCCGCCGGTTTCCCCAGTTCCTCCACTTTCACCGGCTCTTCCGCTTCCCGTAGCTCCTCTACTTTCTCCGGTTTCTCCGCGAGTTCCAGTTTCTTCGGTAACTCCGCGACCTCAGGTTTTTCCACCGGGGCGGGTTTCTCCTCGACGACCTCCTTCGGCTTCGCCTTGGACACCAGTTTCGCTCTGGGTCTCGAGACCGCATCGGCCGACTTGGCCGGTTCCTCCTTCGCCACCGCTTCGTGTCGCTGGCGCGCTTTCGCCTTCGCGCGCGCCTTGGCTTTGGTCTTCGTCGCCACGGGTTCCGCTTCAGCTGCCGGCTTGGTCGCCCGTTTCGGTTTGACCTTCTTCTTGGGCGCGGACCAGTTGAAATGACGTTCCAACGCCGTAAGCATGTCGTAATCCACGCTGCTCATGTGGTTACTGACGTCGTACCCAGCGCTCTGAAGCAGTTGGATCAACTCGTCATTGGTGACGTTGTATTTCTTCGCGAGTTCGTGAATCCTCATTCCTTGCCAGCCTCGTTATCCCTTGGGGACATCAAGCGGAGTCCCCACTCTTCTCCTCTTCCGTATCGGCGTCGAGATCGAACTCGAATGAAACCGACGTCCCGACGTCCGCGCCGTCGTCCGGCGTCGCGCCGTCCTTTTCACCGGTTCCCTCTGCGGACCCCTCCGACTCCGGAGCCGCCTCTGAAGTGCTTGCCCCGGGCGCGGGCGCTTCCTGGCCGGTCTCCAGCTCCACCTCCACAGCCGCCTCCGACACCGCCGCTTCGGCCTCGGGCGCCTCCGGCTCTTCGGTCGTGTCTCGAAACAGAGTCTCCTCCGTGAGCGCGGGCGCAGCTTCGGGCTTGGGTTTCTCCTCCGCTTCCAGAATGCTCTCGTCGAACAGCGGCTTTACCTTCTCCTTCTCGCGCACCTCGTTTTCCTTGTGGATCAGCTCCTCGAGCGCTTTCTCCAGCTCCTTCACGGTTCCCTCGGCCGTCGCCATCAACTTCTCCACCGATTTCGGGCCGACTCCGGGAATGGCCAGGAGCCCCTCTTTCGGCGTCTTTATGAGCTTCTGCACGGTGTTGATGCCGGCTGTCTTGAGCTTCTCCGCCAAGCGTGCCGTGACCCCGACCATCTCCTCGATAGGCATGAGCAGATGCTCCTGCAGCCGTTCCTTCTGCTCGAACTCGCGCGAGGAAACCAGCTCGATCTGCCAGCCGGTGAGCTTGGAGGCGAGCCGGACGTTCTGACCTTCCTTGCCGATGGCGAGCGACAGCTGATCCTCGTCCACGACCACCAGGACGGATTTCCCCTCGCTGTTCACTCGCACGGACGCAATCTTGGCCGGCGACAACGACCGTGTGACAAAAGTCGAGATCTCGTCGCTCCAAGGCACGATGTCGATTCTCTCACCGCTGAGTTCGTTCACCACCGCTTGTACTCGCGAACCCTTCATCCCCACACACGCCCCCACCGCATCGACGCGATCGTCGCGCGAGTACACGGCGATCTTCGACCGCCCGCCCGCTTCCCTCGCCACACTCTTGACCTCTATCAGTCCCTCGTATATCTCGGGGACCTCTTGCGTGAAAAGCGCCTTGAGGAACTCCGGGCTCGTACGGGAAAGCGTGATCATGGAGCCCTTCGCTTCCTTGTCGACCGCAATCACACACGCGCGGATGGATGATCCCTGGCTGTAACGCTCGCGCCTGATCTGCTCCCTGCGCGGCATGAACGCTTCCGCGTTGCCGAGGTTCACGAGAATGCCGCTGCGGTCGAGCTGCTGGACGGAGCCCGACACGATGTCGCCGACACGGTCTTTGTACTCCCCGAACACCCGGTCCCGCTCGAATTCGCGGATCTTCTGCATGAGGATCTGCTTTGTTATCTGGATGGCATTCCGTCCGAACTCCTCGAAGGGGACGAATATCTCTATGGTGTCGCCCGCATCCGAACCCTCCACGTATCCCTGCGCTTCCTCGACGCCGATCTGTATGCTCGGATCTTCGACCTTGTCGACCACCGTCTTCACCAGGTACAGCTCGATGTTGCCCCGCCCGTCCTCCTCGATCCGTATCTCCGCGTTGGGTCCATGTTTCTTACGGACCGCAGACGTGAATCCCGCCGTGAGTGTCTCCATAAGCAACGCGCGGTCGATCCGCTTTTCGCGTGCCAGCTGGTTGAGAGCTTCGGCAAATTGAATGCTCATGTCCGGTCACCCTTGCGTTCCCGCAGGCGCCGCACGCGGCGCTCGTGCTTCATTTTCTTGTCGATCTTGTATTCCCGATCCACCAGAGACGCTTTCACGACCGTCGACAATTCGATCGTGACCTCCCCCTCGGGGGTGTCGAGGGTCAACAAATCGTTTATACAGGAACGAATGTGCCCTGTATACGTGATTCTGGACGCCTCGGGTGCGGTCGTTTCCACGCGCGTCGACTCTCCCACGAACCTCTGGAAGTGGGCTTCTGTCGTCAGCGGGCGGTTGCTGCCGGGAGAAGAAACCTCGAGGAGATAGCGCCCGGGAAACGGATCCTTCTCTTCCAGCAGCAGCGCGACCGAGCGGCTCACCAGGGAGCAATCCGCAAGGTCGACGCCGCCCGGTTTGTCTATATAAATGCGGACGATCGGGTTTCGCCGGCTCCCCACGATCTCGACCTTGATGCACTCGAAACCGAGGGAGACCACCTCGGGAACGACCAGCGTTTCCAACTCCTTGTCCATCATGGTAGTAAGGCCCGCCCGCGCTCACCGCGCCAGCCCAACAAAAAAGTGGGCATCCCAGCCCACTACGCACCGACTGCATATGTAGCACAAACCGGAGGTGGGCGCAAGCCCTTCTTTTGATTCCTTCCTGTCGGGCGGACGCGGGCTTTGGTTCAGTAGGGGAAGTCGTAGAGGAAATCGACCAGGAGCGTTCCCACCTGCCCGAGCAGGTCGGGGGAACAGTTCTCCGGCAGATCGCGCACCGTGTGCCAGTACGCGTAATCGAAGCCGATCAGATCTACCATCTCGATGCCGGCGCGCAGGAACGGCACGTGGTCGTCATAGATCTCGTGCCCGTCGACGGGCTGGAAAAAGTCCAGACCCAGGCGTTGTGCCCGCGAAAAAAGCTCGTCCGTGAGTCCCAAGGCGTGCTGCCGCGAGAAACCTTCCTTGGTT
>JBGSIK010000128.1:0-2608 GCA_041742575.1 Candidatus Krumholzibacteriia bacterium | reverse complement strand
ATGGCCACGTGGATGTAGAAGATCTTCTGCACGACTCCCTGCTCACGCTCGATCGGGCTGTAAAACCCGATCATGTAGAGCGCCGCGAGAACGGCGAAAAGAACGAGCAGAGGCAGAAGGTAGTCTCGCCCTTTCATCCTCACTCCTCCATCGCGTATTCGAACACGAGGAACGAAACCGTGATGAACACGACGTCATACACTACCAGAAGTTTGAACCAGAAGGAAACGTCCCCGCCTGCGCCCAGCGCCCAGGCGGTGGCCTCCACCGATCCGATCAGGACCGGTATCGAAACGGGAAAGAGCAGGAGCGGCAGCATGAGCTCGCGCATGCGCGTGCTCGCGGCCATGGCCGAGAAGAGCGTGCCCACGGACGAGAAACCGAGCGACCCCAGTAAGAAGATGAGCGCCAGAGCGGGGACTTTCGACGCTACCGGCACGTTGAAGAACACGGCGAACAGGGGCAGCACGAGCGCCTGCGTAATGAGCATGAAGATCGAGTTCGCGAGCATCTTGCCCGCATAGATGGCGCCGCGATCGACCGGCGCGAGCATCAGGGACTTTGCGCACCCCTCTTCCTTTTCCAGTGCGAACGAACGGTTGAGCGACAGCACCCCCCCGAATGCGAAGGCGATCCACAGAAAACCGGCCCCCAGTCGCCGCGCTTCCTCGGTGCCGAGCTCCAGGGCGAAGTTGAAGATGACCAGCACGAGCACACAAAAAATGAAAGCAGCCGTCAACGCCTCACGGCTGCGGAGCTCGATCTTGAGGTCTTTCCAGAGGATCGTGGCGATCGTGCGTAACACGTCTCTCCAGTCCCGGTCAACGCGTGAGGATCTCGCGGTAACGCGCGCGAAACGTTTCCAGCCCGACGTCACTGGTCCACGCTTCGTACACGACGCGCCCGCGGTCGAGAACGAGCACGCGGTCCGACGCCTCGAACCCGCGGTCGACATCGTGCGTCGCCATGAGGATGGTTCCCCCCGTGCGCGTGAACCCGGAAAGCATGCCACCCAGCATCCGGCAGGCGTTCTCGTCGAGGCCGGTGTAGGGCTCGTCGAGAAGCAGGAGCCGGGGGTGGTGCATGAAAGCGCGCGCGAGGGAGAGCCTTTGTTTCATCCCACGGCTCAGTTCCCTCGCGAGCGCGTTTTTCTTCTCCGCAAGTCCCACCATCGCGAGCATCTCGTCGGCCGCGGCCCCCGGGTTTCCGAGTCCGTAGAGCTTGGCGTAGAACACCAGATTCTCACGGGCGGTGAGATCGCCGTAGAGAAAGCTCTCGTGCGAAACGTAGCCGATCGAACGCCGCTTCTGCTCGTCCGTCTCATCGTTGCCGAACAGCGTGAGCGAGCCCTGGTACGAACGAACCAGCGACGCCAGTATGTTGAGGAGGGTGGACTTGCCGGCTCCGTTGTGGCCGAAGACGGTGAGAAACTCCCCTGCGCGGAGCGCGAACGACACCGAACGGAGCGCCGTGGTTCTTCCGAACTGCTTGGATAGCCCGGCGCATATGAGGATCTCAGCCCGCGCCATGTGCTTCCTCGTTCGGGGGTGCGGATGGACGCCGGCGCCGCCGCCGCGGCCGATCCTCGCCGTGCATGCGGTACGTGAGCGAGGCGGCCTGGTTCTTGATCTCCTGCCGCCTGGCCTCGTAGGCGTCGCGCGACACGACGCCGGTGCTGAAGAGATCGTCCAGCTTCGCGAGCCGCCGCAACAAAACGTCCCGGTGCGCCTCGAGACCTTCGGGAGCCGAGGCGGCCACACGGTGCTCCCGCATCGTCATGACCACCAGCGCGACCAGGGTGAGCAGGAGGATCGCCATCATCGCGAGCGACAGCTTCTCCGAGGGGTTGGGAACGACGATCACCGTCGGCTCCGCGGCCGCCTTCGCGTTCCCGCCCTGGAAGAGAAGCCCCAGGACGTCGCCCTTCTTCAAACCCGTGACGGTTCGTTCGACTGCGGCATGCGGGCCTTCAACGGCCGCCAGCTGATGCGTGTCACTGGTGATCTCCATAGCGGAGTCGGCGGAGAAAACCTTGTACTCCGCAATGTCGTAAAGGATCTTGTCCCGGAGCTGGTAGCGGCCGTCCGTGTACGGGACGGTGTACGACACGGCGATTCGCGTCGCGCCGGGGCGCAGCGGGTACTCGACGCGATACACGTCCGCCTCCTCGGTCTCCACCGGCGAACGCTCGATGGGCACGCCGAGGTACGTTACGAAAACTCCGTTGAGGTGAGAGACGTCGGGAGGCAGGCTGAGCCTGAAATTGCCCGCCTCGCCGGTGATCGTCCGCGCGGGTATGCTCCTGTTGGAAACCTCGTACATGCGCTCGATCACCAGATGGTCGTCGTGTCGCGTGGCCGAGAAAGTGGGTACGGTCACACTCACGCCCTCCCAGGAGGTCGCCGGCTCGAAAACCTCTATCTCGACTTCCGCGTTGTCTCGTCCCTCGGGCTGGACGTTGGCGTTGTAAGTCACACCCTTGTACTCGACGCGCACGATGTAGACGCTGGCCGCCGCCAGGTCCTGCGCGATGAACGCGCCGCCCACGGCCCTCACCCGGGTCTCGGTCGTCATGCCCGCGGCGGGATTGACGACCACGACGTCGAGG
>JBGSIK010000127.1:0-1534 GCA_041742575.1 Candidatus Krumholzibacteriia bacterium | reverse complement strand
CCACGAGCGCGCAGCATGGCTTTCGATGGGCGACGAAAAGGAGCGAATTCCATGAAGATCGTGCACAAGGAAAAGGCGAGGAGCTACGAGCCCGAACCGGATTGGAGGCGGCTCTCGCTCTGCAGCGAGAACGACGTTTCCGTGGAGCATTTCGTGAAACCGGCGGGGCATGCCTCACCCCTGCACGATCACCCCAACGCGCAGGTGCTCGTCGTGCTCCAGGGCAAGCTCAGCATATTCACGGAGAGGGACGGCGAGCAGGAGCTCGGCGAGGGCGATGCCGCTTACATACCGGGCGGCGAGCCGCATGTCGTGACGAACCCGCTCGACCGCCCGTCGGCCGGAATCGACATCTTCGTGCCCGGTCGCTCGTTCGATTTCTGGTTGAAGCGAAAGGCCCGCGGCGACAAGTGACCCGAGGACAAAGGGGGCGGAGCACACCACCTCCGCCGCTCGAGTTGTGGGTGCCTATTGAAGGGGGGCACGCATGCCTCGCTGTTCGGGTCCTCGCGCGCGCGATGTCGTAGCGCGCTCCGGACTCACGACTCGGCATGCATGCCCCCCTTCACCAAACGCCGTCGCAGTCAGCTGCGAAGCTGGTGTGCTCCGCCGCTCGAAGACCACCGATCCGCTCGCCGGCAGGTGTGCGGTCACTTGACAGCCGCCGGGCGGAGTTCCTCTATGAACGAGGCGTCCACCCAGTAGATGTCGCTGCTCCCGTTCCCCGGCTCCGTCTGCTTCCCCCGGATATCGGCATATCGCCGCGTCTTCGCGTCCTCCCCGATCTGCCGCGTCGAAGCGAAAAAGAAGTACCGGCCGTCGGGCGTCACGTACGGTGAGGGCCCCGCGTTTCCCGGCGTGTTGATCTTCGGGCCCATGTTGATGGGCTCCGTCCAGGAGTCGTCTTTGCCGCGGAAGCAAACGTAGTAGTCGCTCTGCCCGATCGCGGCTTCGAGGCCCGCGATGCATACGATGAGATAGCGTTCGTCCCGATCGACGAAGGCGTTGTACTGGTTTTCGCCCGGGTTGACCTGCTCGGGGAGGATATCCGGCTCGGCGTACTTCCCGTCCACGAATCGGCTGCGGAGGATCAGGTTCTTCTGCGCCTCGCCCACGCGGACTTCACGTGTGAAATAAAGCGTGCCGTCCCGCGTGGTCGACGGGTAGAACTCGGCCGCGTCGGTATTGATCGGCGGGCCCAGATTGTAAGGCTCGCCCCATCCTCCGGCCGTCCGATCCATGACCCAAATGTCTTGATTGACCCAACCCGGTTTAGCGTCCTGCCCGTCCCGCGGGCGCGTGGAGAGGAACATGAAGCGCTTGCCATCGAGGGTGATGTGCGGCTCGAGATCATACACGTCCGGATCGGTGGAGAAGGGCGCGATTTCTGGCCTTGTCCACTCCCCGTTCACCCGCTTCGTGACCACGATCGTCGCGTATCCCTGGCCCAAGAGACCGAAGTAAAACTCATTCCCGTCCGCGGTGATCGCCACGTCGCGCTCGTGCAGGCCCGTGCTCACCACGCCCGGCGCGA
>JBGSIK010000126.1:0-5926 GCA_041742575.1 Candidatus Krumholzibacteriia bacterium | reverse complement strand
ATCTTTCCGATCTTGGACCACGCTCTTCCATGCGGGAAGCCAGCACCCGCACCGATTCCTCCAACTCCCTGAGCGTGACCCCCATCTGCGCTTCGTATCGGAGCCTTGCCTCGCGCTCTTCCATGAGTTGCTCACGAATGTCCGCGACCAGGATGTTCATGCGCCGGTTCTCGTCGAGAAGGCTGTCCACTCGCGTGTAAGTCTCCTCGGTGTAGATCGGCCCTCTCACCATCTGGGCGCCGTAGCAGCCAGCGAGCAGCAAAATGGCGGCTATCGCAACGGGTATTCCGAAATGCAATCGTGTCAAAGACTGATCCTACTTCTGCAACACGAAGTGGGCCCTGCGGTTCTTCGCCCAGGCTGCTTCGTCGTGCCCTGGGTCGAACGGCCGTTCCTTGCCATAGCTGACGATCGTGATGCGCGCGCCGTCCACGCCGAGCGCCGTTAGATAATCCATCGCTGCCCGGGCACGCCTCTCGCCCAGAGCCAGGTTGTAGGCCTTGGTGCCTCTCTCGTCGCAGTGCCCCTCGATGATGATGTTGCCGACGGTGGCGCGCTTGAGCTCCTGCGCGTTCGCCTCGAGCGTGCGCTTCGACTCGTCGGTGAGACTGTATTTGTCGAAAGCGAAGAACACGTCGTTCATCGCCGACATCGAGATTTCCTGGGGCTCTTCCTTGACCACGGGGCTTTCGACCTCAGGCGGCGCCTTGACCTCCGGCGCTTCGACATCGGTCGCCGGTTCTTCCATGGCTTCCTTGCCGCCACAACCGCCCACCAGCGCGGCCAGACCTATGACCAGAAGGACTACGAGAATTTTCTTTGCGAACATTCGCAAAACCTCCCTTTCATGTGTATGTGAGGATCCGGGCGTCGATCGGCGAGGCTATCGCGCATAGCCGTGCGACAATCGACTCAACGCGTTGACCAGTCGGCGTTTGCGCCCTGGGCTAATATTCGCTTACCTCTGGTCTTGATGTCAATAACGGAAATGGCCTCTTGGCCGCCCGTCCGTTCCGTGTAAACCATGTGCCGGCCGTCCGGCGCCCAACGCGGATTCTCGCGGCCGCCGGCTTCCTCCGTGAGCAAACGGCCGTCCCGGCCGTCCGGAGTTATGATCGCGAGCTGGAACCTGCCGTCGATCCGGGTGACGAAAGCGATCTGGTCGCCGCGCGGCGACCACGCGGAGCTTTCGTTGTATCCGCCCGCGAAGCTGAGCCGCCTCAGATTGGTGCCATCCACTTCCATGATGTACAGCTGCGGCGTGCCCGACCGGTCGGAAGTGAATGCCAGCTCCCGCCCGCTGGGCGACCAGCACGGGCTGGTGTCGATGGCCCGGCTGAAGGTGAGCTGGCGTTTGACGACCCCGGTCTTGTCGAGTAGATAGATCTCCGAGTTTCCGCCCCGGCTGAGCGCCGCCAGAATCATCTCACGCCGGTCCGACCAATCGGCGGTGTAGTTCATGCCCTCGCCCGCCGCGAGTGTTCGTGATTGGGACTCGTCCAAGTAGCGAATGTACAGGTCGGCCTTGCCCGCCCGGTAGCTCGTGTACACGACCGCCCGATTTTGATCCGCCCAGCGCGGCTCCAGCAGCGGAACGCTCTGGCGCACGAGGACCCTCGGGCCGTACCCGTCGTAGTCGCACACCACCAGCTCCCACTGGCCTTCATTTTTGCGCGTGAACACGATGCTCGTGAGCGCCACACCCCGCTCGCCGGTCACCATGTGGATCACCTCGTCGGAGAAGTGGTGCACGGTGCGCCTGATCGAGCCTTCCTTGATCTCGTATCGCTTACCGCCGATGAAATCCCCCGACGCGACATCGGTGACGGTACCTTCGAACACGGCCCGTCCGTCCGCGGTCGAGACCTTCCCCTGGACCTGGATGCTCAGATTGGTGGAGTTCATCCCCACGACGACCGGTTTCTTCCGAATGATCTCGAAGAGGCCGCAGAATTCCAGGTCCTGGTAGAGCACCTGCTCCATCGTTTGGGCGCGGCTGATGAGGCTCGGATCGTCGATCTGGAACTGCGGGAGCCACAGGGGGATCCGGTAGACCTCGACCGCTTCCAGCGGTGACGGCCATACGTCCACCTGGGCATGAGCGCGAACAGGTGTCATCCCGAGGATGGCCAGCAACAGCACGACGAAAGCCCCCAATTCCGTCACCTTTCTTCTCGGTACGAGAAACTGAAGTGCACCCCGAGATACTGCTCGCGGTACTCCGGTGGTAGCGGTGGGAGGGGCGATGCTTGGATCACCGCGCGCTCCGCTGCTTGATCGAAGATGAACAGGCCGGACGGCTTTTCCACTCCCGCCTCGGCTATGCTGCCGTCCCGCATGACGCGAAAATAAACCACACAGAACCGGTCCTCCCCTTGGCTGCCCTCCGGGACCCGCCAGTGCCCGGCGATCTTCCGGCGCATCCGGCCAATGTAGTTCGCAAACGGGAAATCGGCCCCGTCGAAGGCCACCGACCCCGTTCCGGATCCGCCCGCCTCTCCCTCTTCCGACCCGACCGTACCGGACCCCACACCTGGAACCGTTTTCTCGATTTCGGTGGTGGGCACGATCTTCGCGGGCTTCTCCCGGGGTTTCGGCTGCGGTTTGCGCGCATCCGGAGGCGGCGCCATCTCCTCTTCCTCCTCCGGCTCGGGCTCGGGTTCCGGCTCGACCTGGGGCGGTGGCGATCCCGCCTCCTTCCCCTGCTCTTGCACCCGCCCCTGCATTTCCCCCGCGGTGACGATGTTCACCGCGTATACCTGCCGGGGGACGAACTTCACTTCGCGGAAGGAAACCCAGTTCACCCCGATCCATATCGCGACCAGGTGAAACGCCAACGATATCAGCAGCGCGCTCCTCATGGGATTCCATCCGTGCCCGGCGGCACGCCCGGCCGGTATTACTTCTCCTTCAACTCAGTGATCATTCCCACGTTGTCGATCCCCGCTGCCTTCACCTCTCCGATCACTTCCATGACGACGCCGTAGGGAACGTTTTTGTCGGCGCGGATAAACACACGATCCTCCCCCACGACTTTGAGTGTCTCGAGAGCATCGCCGAGCTGCGCGTACGCGACCTTTTCGTCGTTGATGTAGATCTCACGCTTTTCGGTGACGGTGATGACGACCGCTTCCGTCTCCTTGATGATCGTGGATTTCGCCTTGGGGAGTTTCACCTTGATGCCCGCTTGGACGAACGGGGCGGTCAACATGAAGATGACCAGCAGCACCATCATCACGTCCACCAAGTTGGTGATGTTGATGTCCGCTATGGAAGAGTATCGGTTTCGTCTCATGTTTGTTTCACCCTAGCTCCGCTAGGCTCGCTCCTCGGTGACGGAACTTCGACATCGAAGCCTTCTTCGGTAGTGATGCAGTGCTCGATCACGCGCGAGACGAACAAGTCGACCATAGTCTCTTTGCGATGAACGTTCCGCACCAGGATGTTGTATCCGACCAGCGCGGGTATCGCTGCCGCCAGACCCGCGATCGTTGTGACCAGAGCTTCCGCGATCCCAGGTCCGACCACCTCGATGCTGGCCGATCCCTGCGCGCCCATGCTGAGGAAGCTGTCCATGATCCCCCACACCGTCCCGAGCAGCCCGAGGAACGGCGCGGCCCCCACCGTGGTGGCGAGGAAGATCAAATGTCTCTCCATCCCCGATATCTCGCTCAACGCACGCCGATCGAGCGCCTCGCGGAGTTTGGCGCGCTCCAACTCCTCCGACGTCGGCGACGTCACGACGATGCGGCCGTCGCGCGTGTGCGACCGTCTTGCACCGATGTACCGTCTCGCTTCCGCCAGGAGCGAACCCTCGATCGAGGGCATGAAGTCGGGGACCGCATCCATGAGGCTGCCGATGGAGGTGGTCGCCATCGCTTTGCGCAGCGCGTTGCCCTTGTTGCGCAGTCGCAAGTACAGGCGCGTGCGATCCCAGATGACCGCCAGAGAAATCACCGACATGACGAACAGGATCAACAGGATGACCCTGGCGAACAAGCCGGTGTTGACGAACAGTGACGGCATGGACCGTCCTATCGCGGCGAACGGGATGATCGTTTCGAGCACCGTTTTCTCCCTTCCGAAGACCAGCGTGCGCGTCCGACCGCCGGAGCGGCACCCCGTCTAACTGTCAAAAAAAGGTCGCGATAGCTCTAGCACAATAGGGAAACTCCTGGCCACCAAAATCCGGGTGACCAGGGGTGAACGTGCCTGGCTGCCGACGCCATTCGAGAGTCGAATGGACACACCTTGTCGTTTCTATGGTTACGCCGTTGCCCGCGACGGTCGAGACACCATGGGAGCGGCCCGGTCAATTGTGCATACCGCCCCGGCCGCCCCGAGGTTCCGTGTTTTCTCGTGGGTTCGAGGTTGCCGCGGAAGGCCAATGCGACTATAATTAGCGTGGTAGTTTGTGCCCCTGCCATTCGGACAACGAAGGAGGGATGATTGATGAAACGGTTGCTGATTGCGCTTGGGTTCCCCCTTTTACTGTCGTTTGCTTTCGTGGCAGATGCCGTATCTCCTGAAAATGCAAGCACCTACAGCGGAACGGGAGTCTCGTTGCGCCTGGCCCGGGAGGAGGGTTCCGTCCTCAACCCCGGAGAGGAAATCTCGCTCCAAGTCGAGGCTGGAGAGGCCGGATACCCGATCGTGTTCAACATCGATTCGGAAGGATTTGTAAACCTGCTCTATCCCGAGCCTCGGGCGGCCCTCGCGCCGCTTCGGAAGGGACAGGTCCTGGAAATTCCGGAATCGCCGGTCGATCGTCTCCTGGTCGACGGCACGACCGGGATCGAGTTTGTCTTCGCGCTGCTCGTCCCCGACGAGGGCTACATCGACCGGGGAGAACTCGAATTTCTGGCGCGTTCGAGCGCGCTGCCCAGGGATGAGCGTTATCGGGTAGACGGCGATCCCCTTCTGGCGGCCAACGTGATTGCCGGTGAGACGATACGTGGGATCTCACACCGCAAGGGCGTGTATCTGGACTACTCCTATTTTTACGTCAACGAACGCGTGCCGTACCCTTGTTACCTTTGCGGCGAATGCGATGGGGGGGCGCCGGACCCGGATTGCACTCGCTATCTCGTAACTGCTAATTTCGACCAGAAGCGGCCGTTCACGTATCCGCTCCGCCGCGCGTATGACCTCGTCGAACGGACCGAGGGGGAGGAGGAGGAAGGGCTGGCGTCGAGCGAGCGGGGCGAGCCAGATCGTTACGTCAGCGACGACGGCACCGTCGAGATCAACTTTTACCCGTACGCGAGCGAGGTGTACTACGGGACGCGCCAATCGCTTTCCGGAGCGAGCGACATCGACTTCTACCTGTACGGGTGGGATCCGCTTTGGTACGACCCGTGGCTCTCCGGTTGGTATTACTACCCGCCGTATTGGGGGAACTATTACTGGGGCTATCCGTGGGGCTGGAGCTTCGGGTTCGGGTTCTACTGGGGTTACGGGGGAGGGTACTATTGCTCGGACTGGTATTACCCGAGCTGTTATGGGATGTGGGATTGGTATGACTGCAACTACTGTTACGGTGACGGCTACTACGGCTACCGGCCCGACCGATACAAGGAGAAGTATCGCTCGGAAGGGTCGGGGACCGGGGGTGGGCGGTACAAAGAGCCGGGCGCTTCATCGACTTACCGGAACGCGCTCGCTCAAAACACGGCCCGAGACAGCCGCCTCAAAGTGGCCGCTGGCGACGTACGCACGGGAGGCAACACGGCGGTGCGCACAGCGGGCCAGCGATCGAAGGTCGATCGCAACTCGGTTGTGGCCTCGCGGACCCGTTCAACACCCAAGGCTTACACGAAGACGGCTCGCGTGCGCGGTCAGGGAGACCGTTTGGCGCGTGACTTCGACGCGACTCGGACGCGCGCCCAGCGCGAGCGCGGCGCAGACGTGAGGACTCAACGGCGGG
>JBGSIK010000125.1:0-5046 GCA_041742575.1 Candidatus Krumholzibacteriia bacterium | reverse complement strand
GCAATGCTGGCGCGCCTCGTCACCACCAGCACGCTAGTCCTCCTGGTGGTGTTGGGCGCGGTGGCCGCGCGCGTCGGGGGGCGCGGTCATGTGGCGGGGTGCACTCAGGGTGACCTTCTGGGGCGCACTCGCCATGGGCGTATCGGCTTTGGTAGGACGGTTGTTTGGCGCGGCGGTCTAGCGGTGGTACGGCAGCGCGCCCGTCAAGGGATGCAGGTTGTACGCGGAGATTGGATCGACATGAGCTCCTCGACCACAATACAGTTGTCCGTCCTTTTCACGCTCCTCTCTGTGCACCTCGCGCAAGCGACTTCGGGACCGGACTTGGTTGAGCCTCTGGATTCCCTGTTCAAGAGCCTACCGCACACCGCTTTCGAGTGGGTGGAAGCCAAAGGTGTGTCGGACCGCGCCGCGATGCGCGTTCCGGTCAACCTCGATGGTACCAGGGGGTGGTTTCAACTCGACACCGGTCTGGATGTGACACTTCTCTACGGGGACAACCCGGCCGAACGCGGGTGGGAAGTACATGACGGTATGCACCATGTGCTGAACTTCGAGATTGGCGGGATTCACCTTGGGCCGACCTGGCTTCATTCCAGCACAGACACCGGCAAGAAAGGTGGGCTGATCGGGTCTCTTGGTCTCGATCTTTTGGTCGAGTATTTTCTGCTAATCGACTATCCGGGTCGGCGTCTGGCACTGATGAAGCCCGGCGAGGCAACTCCTGGGGCAAGAAAGTCACGGCCGTTGGCGCACCGGCTCGAGGGCCGCTGGTCATCGGTTTTGCTCGCATCCCCGATCCCCTTGTATTTTATCTGCAGGAGCCACCGAAGCTCTTCGAACAGTGGCCATTTCCGGTGACCGGGCTGGTCGGGAATGCTCCGTTCTGGGACCACGTTGTGATCATTGATCTCGGCATCAGGCCGCGCTTTGGCTTGGTACAGTGATGGACGAAGGGACAGAACCACGGCGGACCGCCCAATAACCGCTTGCACCCCGCGGCAAGCGAGCTACAAACTCAGGCGAGTATCAGTTTCAATCGGTGCCCGCCGCGGGTGAAGCGGCGCGTTGGGCGGCTCCAACTCCTCGAGGTGCCTGTGTCGCAGTCGATGCCGTCGAATAGGAAGGAAACCGTCGTCGCTTCCGCGTCGGTCCCCGACACGCTCGCGGCGCTCCAGGTGAACGGTGAGACAGGGCTCACGCACGCCGAGGTGGACGCCCGCCGAAAGGAGCACGGCTACAACGAAGTGCCCGGGCAAAAGAGGCGCCCGGTTCTCAAATTCCTCGGGAAGTTCTGGGGTGTATCGGCGTGGATGCTCGAGCTGATCATGCTCCTGTCAGCTGTCCTCCGAAAATACTCAGATCTCGCAGTGGTGAGCGCGCTACTCGTTGTCAATGCTGTGTTGAGCTTTATGCAGGAGCGCCGGGCCGCCGGCGTCGTCGATACGCTCCGGCGAAAGCTACAGGTTAGTGCGCGCGTGCTGCGCGAAAGGAGCTGGCAGGTTATTCCCGCCCGTGAGCTGGTTCCAGGCGACATCGTCCGTGTGCGCCCCGGCGACATCATCCCGGCGGACGTGAAACTCCTCACCGGCGCGCTGCGCGTAGACCAGTCGGCCCTCACCGGCGAGTCCAGGGACGTAGACAAAGCACCTTCCGACGTGCTCTCGTCGGGATCAGTCGTTCGCCGGGGCGAAGGCAACGGGGTGGTCATCCTGACCGGGGCAAAGACCTATTTTGGCCGCACCACGGAACTTGTGCGGGAGGCGCGTCCAAAACTCCACATCGAAGCGGTGGTAGCCAAGGTGGTGCGCTGGCTGTTCGTCATCGTCGGCGTGCTGATCGGTTTGGTGATCGTGCTGTCGCTAATCCGGCACGGGGCATTTCTCGAGATGATCCCGCTCATGCTCGTGCTGTTGATGAGTGCGGTGCCGGTCGCCCTCCCGGTGATGTTCACGGTCAGCACGGCTGTCGGGGCGAAGGAGCTGGCGAAGCGCGGCGTGCTGGTCACGCGTCTCAGTGCCACAGAGGATGCTGCCACGATGGATGTGCTGTGCGTGGACAAGACGGGCACCATCACGATGAACCAACTGGCCGTCACCGGCGTGATTCCACTGGAGCACGCGACAGAATCCGAGGTACTGTTCGCTGCCGCACTCGCATCTCAAGAGTCTAACCAGGACCCGATTGACCTGGCGTTCCTATCCGCAGCAAAGGAGCGGCACGTCTTTGATAACGCAGCTGCGGTCACGCCAATCTCCTTTGCGCCGTTTGATGCAAACAACCGGCGCACAGAAGCCGTGGTTGAACAGAACGGCCAGCGGCTACGCGTGATGAAAGGTGCCGTGCGGACCGTCGCCGAAGCCTGCGGGCTGCAGTCCCCGGCGATCGAGGGGTTGGAAGCGCAGGTCAGCGAATCGGCACTGAAGGGATATCGGACACTGGCGGTAGCGCGTGGCCCTGAGACGGGCGCCCCCGCATTGGTCGGATTGGTGACCTTGTACGATCCGCCTCGACCGGACGCCAAGCAACTCATCGCCGCACTTCGCAGCCTCGGCGTTTCGGTGAAGATGCTCACCGGTGACGCGCTCGCGGTCGCGAGCGAAATCGCGCAAGAATTGGGGCTGCCCAACATCCAGCGCGTGTCGGACCTGAAGGCGGCGAGCGCTCTGGTCGGCAACGAGGCGGTTGACTGGTTGGCGGGCGTCAATGGTCTCGCTGAGGTGTATCCGGAGGATAAATATATCGTGGTGCAGCACCTGCAGGCCGCGGGACATGTGACCGGCATGACGGGCGACGGCGTCAACGATGCGCCCGCGTTGCGCCAGGCCGAAGTAGGTATCGCCGTCAGCTCAGCGACCGACGTTGCTAAAGGTGCAGCGAGCGTCGTCCTTACCGAACCGGGGCTGACGAACATCGTGGCATTGGTCGAGCAAGGGCGGACGATCTACCAACGCATCCTGACGTGGATCATCAACAAGATCAGCCGGACAATCCTGAAGGCGGCTTTCGTGGCCATTGCGTTCGTGGTGACCGGCAAGTTCGTCGTTTCTGCCTTTGCGATGCTGCTGCTGGTATTCATGACGGACTTCGCGAAGATCGCTCTTGCCGCCGACCACGTTCGGCCGTCCAGTAAACCGGAGACATGGAACATCGGTGGCTTTATCACGGTTTCCGTGGTGCTGGGCGTAGCGATGGTCGCGGAGTCGCTCCTCCTCTTATGGGTAGGCTGGTCGCGTTTTGGTATGGCGACCAATAACAATGCCCTCTACACCTTTAGCTTTCTGACACTGCTCTACATGGCCGTGTTTTCCATCGTATCCGCGCGGGAGCGACGCTGGTTTTGGGCGACGATGCCGGGCAAGACGCTCATCGCTGCCCTTGCCGCGGATGCGCTGATTGGTACCGTTCTGACCTTCATAGGTCTCCCGGGGCTCATGCCGTTGCCCTGGTGGCAAACGCTTGTGGTGTTCGCCTATGCGATGGTTTCGTGCCTTGTCGTGAACGACGCAGTGAAGGTCGCGATGATCAAATGGCGCGCTCACGCAGCGGTGCCATAGAGTGGTGGTCGAGTAGGATCCGGAAACGCCGATGTGTGTCGACCGTACCGCGGACGCCGCCCAACAATCGGTCGCAGTGGACGCTGCCATGCGTCGCCACTGAACCGAAACGTTGACCCGTTGAAGTGACTGAGCTATAGACAAGACACCGCTGTGAGAAGGGAGCATTGGGCCGACTCGAAGGATGCTCGAACTCTGAGCCGGAACCGGCCGTACATAAAGTGAGGCCGCGGCGAGGGCTCCGGGAGCCGCGCCGTTGGTTGGTTTTCGTCTCACCTGCAAAGGAGGATCAGGGTGAAGTGGGAACTTTGGGTTCTACCATTCGTGCTGCTCTTGTCGAGCGCATTCTGCGTCCAAGGCCAGGATGCAACCCAGACCGCGGAGCAAGAGCAGCTGGAGCATCAAATTCACGATCTGCAGAATCAAGTTGCTGCGCTGCTCAAAGATGAGCAGTTCTCCGAGGCAGCTGATAAGCTTGAGAGGCTTCAAATGCTCTTCATGGATGCTGGAAGATACGAGGATGCATTGGACGCATCCTTCAAGATCGAGGAAATCTCTCCCAAAGTGTCCGACCGCAAGTCTCCGTGGAACTATGTGAGGATTGCTGAAGTCTATCTGAGTCTGGGCAATCAGGAGAAGTACTTCGAATGGATGTGGAAGGCGGTCAACGAAAGGGGTTTCTATAGACTAGAGTTCCTTCAAGATGGTCATCTCGAGGCCATCAAGGACGAACCGAGGTACAAGAAACTTGTGGATGCCTGCGCGAAGGAGATCGGTCTGGGGCAGAAAGCCAAGGATTTCCAGATCACTCTGCTGGACGGTTCTTCTTTCACCCTCTCGGCTCAAACGGGCAAGGTGGTATTGATCGATTTCTGGGATGTCCGTTGCCCACCCTGTAGAAGAGAGATACCTAACATGAAAAAGCTCTTCAAGGATTTCAGGGACAAAGGTCTGGAAATCGTCGGGATCAGCCTAGATACTGACAGGACGTTGCTCAATGACTACGTGAAGAAGGAAAAGATCCCATGGAAAGTCTCCTGCTCATTGAATGGTTGGAGCGATAGTACGGCGAATCTGTACAAGATCTGCGCTACTCCATCGACATGGTTAATCGATCGACATGGAGTCGCGCGTTATTACGCCGTAGGAAGCAAGGATCTGAGACGAGCTGTGGAGGAGCTCATCCGAGAACAGTGATCTTCAACCGTCGACCGCCTTGGCCAGCCGGCATGAATACGCCACTATTGAAATCGATCATTCCCCGTATTGCGGCTGGGGTATTAGGCTTGGGTGTGTTCGCTCTGCTGTGGTTTGGGATCGCGGGCCGACTGACTTGGTGGCAAGGCTGGGCGTTTCTTGTCACGTTCATCACATACGTGACCATTCTGGTGTGGCGCCTATCAAGGCTGAATCCCGAGTTGTTGCGAGAGCGCAATCAACCAGCCAGCAAGGCCGAACCGTGGGATCGGGTGGTGATGGGCATCTACAC
>JBGSIK010000124.1:0-4431 GCA_041742575.1 Candidatus Krumholzibacteriia bacterium | reverse complement strand
GACGGCGGCCACAACGGCCTCAAGTCCGTCATCGCCTCTCTCGGCAGCGACGAATTCCCCAGGTTACGGTTGGGAGTGGGGCCGGTGCCGGACGGGTTGGATCACGCTACGTTCGTTCTTTCCCAGTTCGGGGCCTCGGAGATGGAAACGGCCCGGGAAATGGCGGCGCGTGCGGCCGATTGCGTGGAAATGGTGGTCGGGAAGGGGTTGGAGGCGGCGATGAATGTTTTCAATCCGGACCGGTCGCCGGCTCGACCCGATGGGGAAGGGGATTGACACTTGCACGCAAGTGCGTTATGTTTCAAACCTTAATTGCCGCCGGGCGGATTGCTCCGCCGGCGCGCGATCCAGTCTTCGACTCTCTACCCTCTGCCTGCACCCTGCGTGGCGGAAGGTCTATGTCCGAAGGGAGGCTTCGATCGTGAATAGCTACGAGTGCGCGATCGTGTTTTACCCGACGGTGGGCGACGACGGCGCGAAGGCCGGGATGGCCAAGTACGCAGGCGTCATCGTCTCCGGCGGCGGGGAGCTGACGCGCGTCGAATCGTGGGGCAAGCGCAAGCTTGCTTTCGAAATCGCTCACCAGGGCGAAGGGTATTACTTTTTCTATAAATTCCGGGCGAACAGAGAGGTTCTGAACGAACTCGTCCGTCAGTTCCGCATCGACGAAACGGTGCTGCGGCACCTGATCGTCAGGGATGAAGCGGCCGTCGGGAGCGAACCCAAGCTCGAGCTGGAGGGCCTGCAGGCTGTGGAGTCGGGTCCGAAGGAGGGGAGCTAATCATGGCTAAAGGGGGCAAAGCAAAGGCGAGGGACAAGAAGGAAAGAAAAGCCAAGGAGAGAAGACCACCGAGGGCTCGCAAGCGCAAAGCGTTCCTCGATGACATCACGTACGTCGACTACAAAGACGTCCGGCTCCTGAGGCGGTTCATGACGGACCGTGGAAAAATCACGCCGAGGCGGATCACGGGCGCGACCGCGAAGCAGCAGCGCATGGTGGCGAGGGCCGTCAAGCGGGCGCGCATCATAGCGCTGGTGCCGTTCGTCAGGGAATACTACCGTTAGGTACGCAGGTACGCTAGCCACGCTAGCAGGAGGAGCCCGTGGAAATCATACTGCTGGATACGGTTCCGTCGCTCGGCCATCGCGGCGATACTGTGAAGGTCACGGCGGGCTACGCGAGGAATTTTCTCTTGCCGAGGAAGCTGGCAATCCTGGCCAGCGACTCCAACCGGCACGTGCTCAAGGAACAGGAGAAGGTCCTGGCGAAGCGGGACGAGCAGGCAAAAAGCCACGCGCTCAAGACCGCGACCAAGTTGACCGACTTCTCCTGCACCATTCCGGTTCAGGTCGGCGAGGAGGACAAGCTGTACGGATCGGTCACTTCCAACGACATCGCCAAAGTCCTCAAGGACCAGGGTTTCGAAGTCGACAAGAAACATGTCGCGCTGGAGGAGCCAATCAAACAGCTCGGAGTATACACCGTGGAAGTCAGGCTTCACCGCGAGGTCAGTGCACCCATCAAAGTGTGGGTGGTCAAGGAATAACCGCAGCGGGATACGTCGGCGCTCACAACGGGAGGGGCGGTCCGTCGTGTTGACCGTAGTAATGGCCGGTGGGATCGGGGAACGGTTCTGGCCGCAAAGCCGCCGGAAGCGCCCGAAGCAGTTGCTCGACCTGACCGGTCGGGGGAGCATGATCCGGCTCACCATCGGCCGGTTGGCGGGGTTGTCCGAACCGGAAGAGATCTTCGTCGTCACCAACGTCGAGCAGCGCGGCCCGATCCTGCAAGAGCTCTCGGGAATGGTGCCGGCCGAAAACATCATCGGCGAACCGGTCGGACGCAACACGGCGCCGTGCATCGGGCTTTCCGCCGTTCTGCTGAGCCGTGCCTACGGCAACCGGCCCATGCTCGTTCTTGCCGCCGACCACCTCATCGATCGCGTGGAAGTCTTCCAGCAGTCGGTTCGGATCGGGGAGTCGTATGTGACCGAGCGCCCCGCCCTGCTCACGTTCGGCGTGAAGCCGACGCGGGCCGAAACCGGATACGGTTACATCGAGGCGGGCGAGGTCGTGCATGCGCAGGGGAGCGCCCGTATCCACCGGGCGAAAGCGTTTCTCGAGAAACCGGATGTCGAGCGGGCGCGCGAATTCGTGGAAAACGGCAATTACTACTGGAACAGCGGCATGTTCATGTGGACGACGGAGACGATTCTGGGCGCGATTTCCACCCACCTACCCGAGCTGTCCCGTGTACTCACCGCTATCGACGGGGAAATCGGAACGAGGCCCCTGGACGAGGTGTTAAAAACCTGGTATCCGCAGGCTCCATCCATATCCGTGGACTACGGTGTGATGGAAAAGGCGGATGGCGTCGTGGTCATGCGGGCGGAATTCGACTGGAACGACGTGGGTAGCTGGGAGTCCATTCGAGACGTGCATCCGGCGGACGCCCGCGGCAACGTCTGTATAGGCAACCACGTTCTTATCGACGCTGCCGACAACACCATCGTCTCCCGGGATCGGACCGTTGCGATCGTCGGCGTCGACCAAGTGGTGGTGGTGGACGGAGGAGACACCATCCTGGTCTGCAGGCGGGACCGCGTCCAAGACGTAAAGAAGGTCGTGAAGACCCTGCGGGACAGGAATCGGGATGAACTCGTTTGACCACATGCGGAGGTGCTTTTGATGAAACGGCTGGTTCTATTGATGCTCGTGGTGTTTGTCGGTGCGGCGCTCATGCAGGGCTGTGGGAGGAAAGAAGGCGAGCTCGTAAAGGAAGAAGAGCTGGCGGCCTCGGTCGAGGACTGGACTTTGACCAAACAGGCGTTGTTCGAAATGATATCGAAGCTTCCGGAGGCCCAGAAACGAAAGTACGACACGCCTGCCGGCCGGGCTGAACTGGCCGACAGGATAATGTCGGAGGAGCTCTTCTACCGCGAGGCGCTCAAGGACAACCTGGCCAGCAAGGACTGGGTCAAGAAGCAGATCGATGAAGCCACGCGCGGCATTCTCGTCGCGGCTTACTTCAAGGACAAAGTGGAGGCGAAGGCGCGCCCAAGCGACAAGGAACTGCGCGAATACTACGATTCCCACCTGGATATGTACGTGTCGCTTCCGGTCGCCCGGGCGCAGCATATCTTCTCGAAGAGCAAGGAGAAGCTCGACGACATCAAACGCCAGATCGAGGAAGGTGGGGAGAAGATGACGACGATGGCGCACAACTACTCGGAAGACCCGCTCACCCAGGCCGAGGGCGGCGATCTCGGGTACTTCAATCCCGGCGGCTACATGCGCGGCATCGGTTTTTCGCAGGTGCTCGGTGACACCATTTTCAAGATGGAGCCGGCGGTCATCCATGGACCGATCAAGTGGGAGAAGGGGTACTCGCTCATCCGCGTGAACGAGATTAAACCTGCCCAGCAGGAACCTTTCGAGGACGTCAAGGGCAAGATCTCGGACGTTCTGACCAAGGAACGACTGCAGCAGGTGAGGAATGAAGTCGTGGGTGGGATCCGGAAGGACTATGATTGCCGCAACTTCATGGAAGAGTACTACCGTACGATCCAGCGCAGTCCGGAAGAACTGTTCGAATTCGCGCAGGCCGCCAACGATCCCAACGTAAGAATCAAAGCCTTCGAGGAGATCGTAGAGAAGTTCCCGGACGACAAGCACGCGCCGCAAGCGTTGTTCATGGTCGGATTCGTGTACCTGGAAGAGTTGAAGGACAAGGTGTCGGCGGACAAAGCTTTTAACAACGTGCTCGTGAGGTATCCCGACAGCGACGTGGCCGAATCGGCACGATGGATGCTCGACAACCTGGACAAGCCGGTGCCGGAATTCCAGGACATGGATGATCTGAAGGCCAAGACGTCGGGCAAGTCCGGCGATTGAGATGGACAGGTGCCTCGCGGCGTGTGAAAGGGTGCTCCCATGGCTGAAGGCGAAAAAGGCTTCGTGCGCGTCTCAGTCGGTGGGCTGGTAAAGGATCAGCGGAGCAACCCGGTCGTTCTGCTCAGGCGGGAAGACGGCGACGAAGTGCTCCCCATCTGGATCGGCCACTCCGAGGCCCTGGCCATCGAACTGCAGTTGCGTGGGGAATCGTTCGAAAGACCGCTCACGCATGACCTGCTCAAGACGGCTGTCGAGAGCCTGGGCGCGTCGGTGATGAAGGTCGCCATCACCGAGCTCAAGAACAACACCTTCTTCGCGAAGCTGTACCTGCAACGGGAAAACGACGTATTCGTCATCGACGCCCGTCCGAGCGATTCGATCGCGATCGCGCTCAAGTTCGGCGCGGCCATATACGTGGCGGATGAAGTCTTCCAGAACCACAAGCGTCTCCTTCAAGGCGAGCAGCTGCCCAACGACAACCCGGATGATGAACTCCGCAAGTACCTTCGGGACCTGGATCCTGGGGAGTTCTGACGT
>JBGSIK010000123.1:0-6241 GCA_041742575.1 Candidatus Krumholzibacteriia bacterium | reverse complement strand
GGCCGACCGCCGCCACCACCAGCACCACGGACACCAACGCCGCCCCCGCCCTCCGCCACCGCCGCCCCGGGCGCATCCTCACCGCATACCTCACCAAAGAAATTGCCCGATCGCTGCTTTCGAAATGCACATACAGCATCTTGTGGGATATCAGGTTCACGGGCACGGTCTCATCGCCGGTGGCGTCGAGAAGCGCCCGCGGCTCCCGGAGCGCCGCCGCGAGCCCATCCACCTCCCCCCCGACCCCACCCATGGCCAGATCCAGGGATCCGCCCCCTGCGCCGACATCGATGCGATGCAACACGAGCAGATCGGTCAATTCTTGCGAAAACAGCTCCGTTTGCGTCCGCGTCGGGTCGAGCGGCAATCCCGTCACGCCGGCTAAACGGCCGCCCCAAAGGGGCTCGAACTCGCCGCCGAAGCGCGCGTAAGTCTTGCCTTCGCGACTTGCCAGCAGATAAAACGTCCCGCCGTCCTGCAGGAGGAGGTAAATGCCGATTCCATTGAAATCGTCCACCAGGCAGTCGCCCCGTCGGGAAATCTCGTCGAAGGCCGCAATCGTGGAATGAATGAGCGGAAGGGGTGACTCCATCCTCCCGGAAGCGAGGTAGCGAGAGACGACTTCGCGGTACACGCGCAGCAGGAAGCGCCTTCGCGTCGGCGACTTATCGCCGGACGTGTCCTGCACCAACACGTGCACACTGCGATTACGGCTGGCCCGTTCGACGTAGGTGAGATCGTCGATCCCGCCGGTACTGGGGATGAAAGTTATCGAGCGGATCATACGCGGTTCGATATAAGCCTTGCGGAGCGTAAATCGCTCTTCGAACCGCTGTCAACGAGAGTTTTTGCCCGCGGGGGCACGACGGGCGGATGGAGCGGGGCAATCAGCGCTTGCGTGAAGCCGCTTTCCCTGTTTGCTGCTTGCCTTTCGGCCGGGCGGCTTCCTTTGGACGCTTCAAGAACGAGAAAAGTCCCCCCACGTTGCCCTGGTTTTCGGCCTGCTTCGCTTTGCCGCCCGTGTAGTATTTCGTCGCCACCGGATGTTCCGGGTCCCACTTGAGCGCCTCCTCGAAACACTCGTTGGCGGTGCTGGTCAGGCCGGCCTGGTGGTAGACGAATCCCAGATTGGCGTGGTAGTCGGCGTTGTAGAACTCCATCTCCAGCGCCTTCTTGCAGGCGTCTCTGGCCTCGTGCAGATGCGTCTTGAGAACGGCCAGCGCGAACCCGTACCAGCTGTGGTAGGACGGATTGGTGTCGTCGTACTTGACCGCGCTCTTGAGCAGCACCACGGCTTTGTCGTAGCGGTTGTGCTTCATCGCCGTTCTGGCCTGTTCGTACGCGAGCTGGGCGGAGCGCCTGTCGGCGTCCTTGTGCTCGGTGTCCGTAGGGGCGCGGCTCTTCAGCTTCTGGTCGAAATTCCTGCGCCTGACCTCGTCGCTGAGCACACTGAAAGCCTCGTTGATGAGCGAGAAATCGACCCCTACCTCCGAGTCGCCCCCGTCCCCTCCGGGCTTTCCGACCACGTCGGGATGGTGCATCCTGGCGAGTTTGAAATAGGCTTTCTTGATGATGTTGGCATCGGCCGTGGGCCAGACGCCGAGGATCTCGTAGTAATCGACGAATTTGTCCTTCGTTTCCATACCGGCTACTTCCGATCCGTGACGGCGCGCAGTTCCTGGAGCAGATTGTTGGCCAGACTGTTACTGGGCTGAACCGCAAGCACTTCGTCCAACTGTACTTGCGCTTCTTCGTAACGGTTGTTCTCGTAATAAAGCAGAGCCAGATTCAGGCGCGCCTTCATGTAGTAGGGGTTGATTTTGAGCGAGATCTCGAATTCGTGAACGGCATCGTCAACCATTCCGTTGTTCCCGTACGCGATTCCCAAGTAATTGTGAAGATCAGGGTAGTCGGGTTGGAGGGCGATCGCTTTCTTGAGCTCGCGGATTGCCTCGTCGTAACTTCCATTCTGAATCGCTTCGATCGCCAGCTCCTTGCTGATCTGGGTCGAGCTCGGCCTCTCTTCCAGGAGTTCGCGGTAGAGCCGTTCGATCTCGGTCGCATCCGTCCCGGAGCGAAGCGCGTTCATCAGCTGGTCCAGATTCTCCCTCGCGAAGTTCGGGCACGACATCCTGGTCGCGATCAGTTCCTCTGTCGCCCGGGCGCGGTCGCCTTCGGAGAAGACCACCAGCGAGAGGTGGACCCTGGCTTTGAAGAACTTGTTGTTGATCTCGAGCGCCTTCTGAAAGCTCCCGCGGGCGTCGGGGAGTCTGTGCAGCTTGAAGCTGTATGTCCCCTGTACGTAGTGCAGGTCCGCGAAGGTCGGCTTGAGCTCCAATGCGCAGCGCATTTCCTCGATCGCGGTCTCAATGTCTCCGTTCGACGCGTGCTGCTTCGCGAGAGCCACGTGCGCCTCGCACGTGTACAAATCGAGTGTAGAACGATCAACATCTTCGTGCGCACGAGAGACGGTCGCAATCTGCTGGAATTTCTTCAACGCTTTGTCGTATTGGCCGGTGTTGAACAAACCGAGCGCTTTGGAGAATTCGCTCTTGGGGATGAAATTGAACAGCCGTTTTAAAAACATGGTGTGCTACCCCTGTACAAAATGGGCAACGAGTTGCATAACAACGCCGCTGATGATCGGAACCCTCATGTTGTCGTCCATCGGAATCGGCAGCGCTTCTGCTACGGTCGCGGACACAGCGCCTGCCAGAATCACCCACGGATTCGGGAGCAAAATGGCGCCGATCGCCAGACAGACCACCAGGCACGCTGCGCTTCCCTCGATACTCTTTCCCCAATATCTCGGCGTCCCGTAGCATTTCCCGACCACCGCCGCTGCCGTGTCCCCGAGCACCAAAAACGTCAACGCAGCGATCGCAACCGACTTTTCGAATGCCAGCACGCTCAGCACCGCGGCGATCATGAAGTACGTGGAGCCGAGCAGATGCCCCTCTTCATGACTCCGGATCAGCGAGCGGAACAGCCTGAGGAAAAACTGCCGGAGCCGGTGGTCGCTCAATCTGAAGAGGTCGAGAACAGCCGTGAGGAAAGTAGCAATAATAAGGCCAAGCAGAGCCCAGCTCCCGGGCATGATGTACACCCACACCGGGATGACGATCATCGCCAGATGTATCGATTTTCTTTGCAGTTCCCGCTTCGCGGAGAAACGCGGCTTTTCGTTGCCTTGATCCGGACTTTTCATTGGCCGTCTGCCGCCTGTCCGGTCTCCTGGCCGGCCTGGTCGCTGATCGACCACCGTACCGGCACGCGGCGCTCGACGACCACGTGCCCCCTGGAAGCATAGGTGGGTTGCGCCCTGACCGTTAGGAAGTAGTTGCATTTTGCAAGGTCGCACGGGAGCACCGATGCGGGCACCGACACTGTACGCCGGACGGGACCGGGCTCCGTAAACAACTCTGGAACAATCATTTCCGGCTCGGCATCAGCCGCTGCCAATAACAAAGTGACGTTCGATTGCTCCGTGAGAAGGAACCGAACGGTGAGCTCTCCCCCTCCGTTGGCGCGGACAGCGCGGCACTCGGTGTTCAGCACATCGGTCCCCACCCAGAAGTAGCTCACACCTGTCTCTTCCGCGACGAAGACCTGCCCAAACCGGCGGTAGATGGTGATCCCCCTGGGCGCGTCGAGGTCGTCGGTGTGTTCGCCCGCGCATTCCATGCGCGCCAGCGGCCGGAGGTGCCGATCGAACTTGTACACGCATCCGGAAACCGCATCGGTGACGAATACGTTACCGTAATAGTCGATTGCGGGAAAATAAAAACCGCCGCCGCGATCCGACACCGCGCGGTAATCGACGCTTTCCTGAGGCTCGCCTGAGAGCGAAAGCTTCACCAACCGTTGATTCCCGTCGCAGGTGACCGCCACGAAAGCGGACTGGTAGTGGTTCCATTCCCGCTCGGCGATCACCGACACCCCGAACGGTTCCTCCACGAACGACCGTCCGGACGCGACGTCCCGCACATGCTGCCCGGCGGTGTCGGCGACCACGATGCGGTCGTTGCCGGAATCCGCGATATAGATCAATCCTGCTTCGATCGCCACTCCGCAGGGCCCCTCGAATTGCGCGCTGGGCCCGTCAGGCGCGCCACCCGTGGAAAGATCGATCACGCCCTTGTAACACAATTTCATCCGTTCGTCGATCCGAAGCAGCAGGACACGATCGGCGCCGCGGTCCGTCACCGCGACCAAGCCGGCGGCGTCGACAGCGATGCCCACTGGGTCCGCCAGTGCGACCGAAGAATCCGAGTCCAGAAACCCCAGGGAGAACAGCGAGCGGTTGTAGATGATTTCTTTTCTGCCGGCGTTTACGCCCAACACAGTCAGTTCGTCGTCATCCTCCGGGCCCGCGGCATCTGCCGCCAGCAGTTTCACCGCCGCGATGCCGCGCGGATCGGCAATGTGATGCCCATAACCGCCGTAAGCGATCAGGTGGAACTGGCGGAACCGGTTGAAGCCGAAGTTGTGCTGCCAGGGCGGGTAAACGAGGGTGGTCTGACCACCGGCAGCCGCGCTAGCGGTCGGATGGCTCCCCAGAACCAGCAGAATCGAAGTACAGATCGTGATAAATGTTCGCCGATTCAACGATTCTCTGCACATACAATCGCGTTTCCTTGAAATCGATCCCGTCGACCACGTCGATATTCGATGCCGCCGCCGCATGGCCATCGAACCACCGTTTCGCGTTCGAGGGCCCGGCATTGTAGGCCGCCAGCATTCGCAGGTGGTCCCCCCCGGAGCCTTCCATGAGGGACGAGGCGTACCAGATACCCAGGGCCAGGTTCACGTCAGGATCGAGCAGGGATTCATCGGCCCCTTCCGGCATCTCCAGCTCCCGTGCCACTTGGCGTCCGGTCTCGGGCATGAGCTGCATGAGCCCCAACGCGCCGACTCGAGACACTGCGTTCCGGTCGAACCGGCTCTCCTCCCGGATCATCGCGTAAGCCAGATGCGGCGGCAGATCGTACCGCACCGCATTCTGCAGCACCTGGATGGGAAACGGCACGGGGTACAAGAGGTAGGCGAACTCCGCTTCGAGCTCGCTGCGTTCGGGCCATGGGATCTTGTCGCTCACCCGTTGGTAAAGCGGCACACTCTGCCACGCCATACCGTAATCATCGTATATATCCGCCAGATCGAGGAGATCGAGCGGCTTTTCCATGCTCCGGCGAGCGGCGGTCTCGAGTTCGCGCTCTCCCCAATCACGGAACCCCATGTCGAGGAAGGTCCGGCCGCGGTCCACGCATGTTGCTGCTTGCTCATCGGCGAAGCTGCGATCCCCCGGCTTCTCCACCACCAGACGGATCTTCCAGAACGCCGCCGTGCGGGCGCTCGCCACCCGCGAAAGCCACGCGAGCAGTCCGTCTTCCCCCTCCAACTCCACCTCGCCGTTACTGCTCGTTACCGGTCGCCGATACACCTCCGCGATGGTGGGATTGACGTAGAACGAGTGAGGGTTGAGTTCCTCGATCTCGCTCAGCAGCGACTCGGCGTCGTGATTTCGCCCCAGGCGCCGATAGACCCGGGACAGGTAATACATGGCGGCCTCGTCCGTTCGCCGGGATTGCTTCACCATCTGCTCCAGGAGCGATTCGCTCTGCCGGTATTCCCGTGTCTCAGCCAGGTACCGCGCGCTTGCCAGCGTCGCGGCCCGCCCGTAGTAACTGCTCGGATACGACTTGCGGAGCGCGGCCAGCGTTTTCGCGGCGACCGCTCGGTCCCCGAGCGCGCTGTAGAAGCCCGCCGCGACGTGGAGCGCCTCGGGAGCTTTGGCGTGGTTGGGATACGCCTTGGCGAATCGCACGTACAGATCCGCGGCCGCGCGCCTCTCCCCCGCACGCCGGTGTGCTCGCGCGAGCATGAGCATCGATTCGCGCCTGAAGTCCGGCGTGTGATATGTCGGTCGCGCGAGAGCTATCGCCGACGCGAAATCCCCGGTGGCGTAATAGTAGCGCGCTTTGAGAATCGACCTTTCCTCGCGGCGGTGAGCTCCGAGCTGGCGATCGTCCAGTATCTGCAGGAGAGCCCGAGCGCCGGTATACTCGGCGTGTCTCAAAAGCACCGGTACGTGGGCGAGCAGCTCTTCGCTGCCGAGTTCCTCGGGCGGAAAACGCTGAAGCAGGTCGCGTGTCACTCTTTCCGCCTCGTCACTGCCCGGATGGTCCCGCGCGAGACGCTCCGCAGTCTTTCGAGCCGCGGCGAGGCGCTCCTGCCGCTG
>JBGSIK010000122.1:0-4951 GCA_041742575.1 Candidatus Krumholzibacteriia bacterium | reverse complement strand
CGGCCGATGCGTACGAGATTCGAAGGGCGGGGACTACGAGCAACACGGAGAGCACGCTGATCATGCGCACGAACGGACTGCTCCTTGTACCAAGCCAGCCCACGGTCCCAAGCCGTGCGCCGCGATGACGGCGCAGCGCGGATTTAGCAGGGGGTGCAGCCGAGGCCACTCCGCGGTCAGAACATGAAATACACCGACCAGCGGTGAACGCGGTCCAACGTGGTCGCTTGCGGCACGTTGGCGTAATCAAACGACATTTTCTTCTTGTAAATGAACCCCAATCCGTACGTCGGATCCTTGAAATCTCCATCCTCATCGTATATGTACCCGATGCGCCCGGCGATGAGATCGACGTAGCGATACTCCAAACCTGCATGATAGATCTCGCTCCGGCGCTTCGTGACCGTATCGCTGGTAAGCCACACCAGGCTTTGCTCCAGATCGAACGCGATCGTGAGATTGCTGATCTCGTCGGCGATCGGTATGAACGCGACACCCGCTCGCGCCGTGAAGGGCAGCGGGTCGCTCTGTTCCCGATCTATGAACGCGATGTCAGGGCCGGCGTTGGTGATGGCAAGGCCGACCTGCAGGCGCTGGGACGGGAACTTCCACAGCATGCCGGCGTCCACCGCAAACGACGAACCGGTGCCGTCCAGTCGCTCGAGAGTGAAATCGTCCGGGGCGTAGTCGGCATGTATGAACTTCATCGACAAACCGACTCCCAGGTTCTTACGAAGCTCCATCGCGAAAGACGCATAGCCGGATGCCTCCCAGCTCTTGAACGTGCCCAGTTCCTCGCCGCTGACATTGGTCGCCACGCTGGTCCCGTACGTCAGGTAGATCAGTGAGAAAGCCAGCGTTCCGACATTCCCGATTTCGTTGGTGTAGCCGAAAAACTCGTAATAGACATCGGACGCCAGATCCGGCACCAGTTGGCTGTGCATCAAAGCCAAATTGCGTTTCTTGAGAAACGCCAAACCGCCCGGATTCCACCACGCCGCCGTCGCGTCCTCGGCCAACGCCACATACGTCTCGCCCATTCCATTGGCCCGCGCGCCGGGCGGAATGATGAGAGACGGAACCGCCGCTTCGGCCACCGCGAAAGCTTGCGAGGTTGTCAGGATCAAAGACAGAAACACGGCCCCAGCCGCGATTCGTTTGAGCATGGATGACGCCTCCTACTGTACGCAGTCGATAATGCAGTCGTTGTGAATAGTAACCGTCCGTCGCGCCAACGTCAAGAGATCAATAGGGTTATAACGCGAATTTCATTCGATCTTCACCACGTTGCCCCGGAGGATCAGCGGTGGCCGGTCGATGTCGTAAAAATCGATCCTCGCGACATAAAGGTATACACCGTTGGCGATTTCATCACCGCTTTCGTCCCTGCCGTCCCACGGGATCCACTGTTCGCCGCCATCACGTACCACTTCCAGCCGCCGGATGCGCCTGCCGGACACCGTAAACACATCCAGCCGTATGGACGCCCGATCGGATAGACGGACCATGAACTGGGTCGTGGTGCGGAACGGATTCGGGTAGTTGAGCACGACCTCCGCAAAATAGTCCAGCGGGTCGGTGACTGTGAAATGCAGCGTGTCCGTTGTAGTCTGCCCGAAGCTGTCGCTCACCCGGTAGATGGCCTCATGGGGACCGACCGGGAGACTCGGCAACTGATAGTCGAGCACGCCGGACGTGTCCACGCCCGGCTGGTCGAAGGCGAACGACTCGGTCACGTCGGTGGGAACGGGCGCATCGTCCACGACGATCATGTGTCTTCCCTGTGTCGTGGTATTCAGTATGTTGATCCCGTCCTGGTCGCGCACCGTCGCCTGCAGGCTCTCCCCCGGTTTGACCACTGTGAGCCCGCTCTTGAAACCGAAGCGCACGCGCGGCCCGCCGTCGATCGGACGCAGCAGCAACGAGTCGGCCGGCGTCGGGGCGACGACTGTCAGCAACGAATCGTACGTTCCTCCCGCGTCGTCCGTGGCCCTTGCCGCGTAGGCGGTTATGTACGCCCTCGGACCGGTGCGCGCGTAACGGGGCACGCGGAAGCTCAGCTCGAAGATCCCGTCCGTCACGCGTGCCGTCCCGCGGTAGATCTCTCCGCCGAGCAGCCAGTACTGAAAAACCGTCGCGCACGGAGTGACGTGATTACGCAGCAGCCGTGGCTCGCGAACCGTCACCGACACATCGCCGGAGAATCCGGTGTCCAGCTCACCGTTCCGGTACACGCCACACCGCAGGACCTTGCGGATCCCCGCGACCATCGTGTCCTGCGCGGCGGGAATCAGCCGGATCTCCGCGTTCGGTGCCACCAGCGAGAACGACGGATCGGCCATGAGGTTGTACTTCCAGTTGTTGTCCTCTTGCGACCAGGCGTGGTCCCGCTCGATCAGGCTGGTGAGCTTGGCCGCCGCGATTGCCTCGCCGATCGGCACTCCCGGCCCCGGCTTCCGCGGGAGCATCTGCCGGAACAGGGCGACGTTCAGGTATTCGTTCGGGAAAACGTAGGAGAGGGCGGAAGCGGTGACGGCACCGATCACTCCGCCGTCCTCTTTCACCAGCAACATCTCGGAAAGGCACTTCTCGACAGGGTTGGCGTAGTCCCCGATCGTGCAGCTGAATCCCATCAACAACGGGAGTTTGAATCCGTTGCGCAGCATTCCCACGTCCGAGTCGAGGAACAGCAGCTCGTCCGCCATTTGCTGCGAGCTTCCGTGCCCGATGTAGTTGATGGCCACCACTCCCTCGTTCCACGCTTCCAGCAAGGCGTAGTAGCTTCCGTGTCGCGAGCCGGCCTGTTTGTACTCCGCCAGATAGATCTTGCTGATGTCGATGTACTTCGGCACGTGAAGGGTGGCGATGAACTCGGACTCGTCCGTGAACACGCGAAAACTGCAGTTTTCCGATTGCGAGCCCTCATTGTCCGCCGACAGCACCAAGCGATTGCGCCAATCGGAGAGCGGCGCCGCGGTCTCGTACCCGATCACTTTCTCCACCAGCAGCAGGGCTTCCGCCGGCGAACCCGCCGGCAGGCGGCCTATGAACACATCCAGCGCGCCGTATCCGGGCGTCTGATCCGACAAGTCCATGTGCCCGAACCACTCGTCGGTAGTGAACGTCTCCAACGACGGCGTGTCGAAACGAATGTTGGTCGGCACGAAGTCGATCTGCTGGCTGGCGATGTTCTTGGCGTCCTGATTGGCATCTCCGAGCAGGAGCAGATAGCTCAGGATCGGATTGTCCTCTCCATCGCGGTAGTTCTCGTACAGGAACTTGACGTAGTTGCGTATCGCCATGGGATCGGGGAGGCCCCCGGAAAAATTGTCATACACATCGTCCGTGGTCACCGCGCGGACCTCGCCCGAGCCGTAGTGCGGCATCCGGCTCGACCGATGGTCGACGAACAGCCGCGCGGCCGACTGAAACGCAGAGGGAGCCACGACCAACATCCTCGGCCCCGAAACGGCCGCGCGCAAATCGGTGGGACGGTGCCACCGGACCGACGTCGGTGGCGGAAGCGCGCCCGTGGCCACCCAGAAGTGCCGATGAGCCCCATCGATCGCGGAAGAAAAGCGCACGCGCCGGGTCGCAGCGCCATCCGCCTCCACCGCCCCGCCGGTCAGGCGCTCGACACCGTACGGATCGGTGACGTCGAAGACATGCACCGTGCCGCCCCCCGACGAGAGGCCCGATACGCGGAAGTTGACCGTGCCCGTGGTGTCGGGAGACGAGAATGCCAGCCGATCCGCGATCGCTTCGAGACGCCGTTCGTACGAGATCGCGTACCAGGCGAAGTACATCCAGTCGCGCGCGTTTAAGTCGCGCGGGAGCTCGAGCGTGATCCGGTTGGTGCCGTCGCGCAAAAAGTCACCCTGCAGGCGCACAGGTTTCCCGCTCTCGAAGGTGTTGTCCGAGCTGGCGGAGTTCCACACGTATTCGCCTATGAGACGCGTGATGCCGCCGTTACGCGCCTTGTAGACCGCATGGTGCCCCTGGTTCACGAGCACCGTGTCGATGGGATGCCCGCCGGCGTCGTATATGATCTCCCTGACACGGTTGTCGTACGGCGCCAGAGCCACGGTGCGGAATACCTGCGGCACGCTGGCGACGAGACCGCTGATCTGGATGTCCTCCAGCACCACGCTGCTCACCGCGGTGCGAGGGACTTCCACCCACAACCACCCGTCCCCGCGGTAGTTGTAGTTGCTGACCAGGTTCTTCTCGCTGTACAGCCGTTCGCGATAGGTCGTGCGCTCGGCGTCGGGCGTGGGGGCCGCGTCGGCAGGAGTCATGCGGAGCGGCTGGCCGGAGAACCCCCCTTCCCAAGTGAGATAGTAGACGTTGCGCTTGGCGCGGCGATGCACGTGATAGAGGGTGTCGGCCGAGGCCGGATCGTAGTATTCCCGCCACCCTTCCGGACCGAGGGCGTAAAAAATCACGCGGTCACCGGGACCGAAAACATGCGCCGTCCCCGCGTCCTCGACCTCGATCGCGATCTCGCGCATCCAATTGCCGAGGCGCCACGACGCCTCCGGATCGTCCAGCCGGTACTCCTGGTCGAATCCGCTGCCCGCGAACATACGAAACGTGGACGGGTCGCCGATCGCCGAAACGGGGATGTTGGCATTCACGAGAGCGGCGTAGGTGAGCGCGTACACCCCGCGCGCTTCGACCTCGATCTTGATCCAGCCCGACCCGAGCGAGAACCCGGGATCGAGGCCGCCCTGGGCCGTAACCCGTACGGCGGAGGGGACTGTGTGCGGAAAAACTTCGCGATTGACGACCAGGGAGGCGACCAGCGGGTCTGCCAGCGCAGCCGGTTTCACCGCCGCCCCGGCGGGGTAGCGTACCACGACTCGGTACGGCGTCCAGTCGAAGGCCTGGCCGGCACCGAGGTCGACTTGACGGAGATAGCACGCCACTCCCACAATGCGGACTCCCCGGA
>JBGSIK010000121.1:0-3069 GCA_041742575.1 Candidatus Krumholzibacteriia bacterium | reverse complement strand
GCCCATTCGTTTGAGCCTTATCTTGACTGACAATTCGATTACCTCCGTTTTTTTTGTCCGTCGTCGCCTGCCGGTTTGTTTTCAATTCAACGAAAACGGCATCTTCAGCTTCTTTTGCATCTTCCCCATCTGCCGCATCATCCTCTTCATCTCCTGGAACTGTTTGAGCAGTTGATTGACATCCTGCACGCTGGTGCCGCTTCCGCGGGCGATCCGCTTTCGCCTGCTTCCGTCGATGATCTGCGGTCTCACGCGCTCGTCCGACGTCATGGAGTTGATGATCGCTTCGACGCGGTCCAGGTCCTTGGGATCCACGGAAAGGCCTTTCGACATCGCCTTCGACACGCCCGGGATCATCTTCAGGAGATCGTCCAAGGGCCCCATCTTCTTCACACGCCGGAGTTCGCCCAGAAAATCGTCCAGCGTAAAGGCCTGATCCCGGAGGCGCTTCTCCAGCTCCTCCGCCTTCTCAGCGTCCATCGTCTCCTGAGCTTTTTCGATCAGGGAGAGCATGTCTCCCATGCCCAGGATCCGCCCCGCCATGCGGTCCGGATGGAACAGCTCGAGGTCGACGAGCTTCTCGCCCACGCTCGCAAACCGGATGCGGGCCCCCGTCACCGCCGTCACCGACAGCGCCGCCCCGCCTCTGGCGTCCCCGTCCAGCTTGGTGAGGACCACGCCCGTGTAGTCCAACCGCTGTTTGAACGTCTGGGCGACATTCACCGCCTCCTGGCCGGTCATGCTGTCCAGCACCAGGAGCGTTTCCTCGGGTTTGGCGAGCGACTTCAGCATCTCGAGCTCCGCCATCATCTCCTCGTCGATGTGGAGCCTGCCCGCCGTGTCGAGGATCATGGTGTCGCACATCTTCGCGCGCGCCTCGGCGCGGGCGCGGTCGAAAAGACCGGCGACGTCGCTTTCGCCGCTGCCTCCGCGCGACACCGGAACGTTGATCTGCCGGCCGAGAATCTCCAGCTGGTCCATCGCGGCGGGCCGGTAGACATCCAGTCCGACCAACAGCGGATTGCGTCCCTTCTTGCGCACGAAATTAGCGAGCTTCGCGCAGAACGTCGTCTTGCCCGACCCCTGCAACCCGACCACCATGACGGCGCTCAACGGTTCCTTGAGATCGAACGGCACCGCCGTCCCACCGAGCAGACCGGTGAGCTCTTCGTTCACGATCTTCACGATCTGCTGCGCCGGCGTGAAGCTCTTGATTACCTCCTCACCCGCAACCCGCTCCTCGATGCGCGCGACAAACTGTTTCGCCACGCGGAAATTGACGTCCGCCTCGAGAAGCGCGCGGCGTACTTCGCGCGATGTCTCCTCGATGTCCTTCTCCGAAAGTTTGCCTCGCGACCGCAGCCGCGAGAACACTCCTTCGAATCTTTGCGACAGGCTGCTGAACATACGTCCGCGAGCGCACGCGAGCCGGGCGACGACTGCACGAACCGGTTAAATCCCTAAGGTGTTTTGATTGCGAGGATTAGACCGATTGCGGGCGAGTGCGCGAAATAAGGAAAATACCAGAGTTGTCCCCAAACTGCAAGGTCGAAAATCGCGGGTCTTTAGCGGTCCCCGCCCCGGATGGCGTCCACGGCCGTCCGGTAATCCGGTGCCCGGAATATCGCCGTGCCTGCAACCAGGATATCCACCCCCACCGACCGGGCCTGGACGGCAGTCTTGGCGTTGATGCCGCCGTCGATTTCGATGGCGAAACCGAGGTTCCGCCGCTCACGGATCTCCGCCGCCCGCTCCACGTTGGGCAAAACCGACGCCATGAACGACTGCCCCCCGAATCCGGGAAAAACGCTCATGACGAGCAGCATGTCCACCTCGTCCAGGTACGGGGCCACGTCCTCTGTCGAGTGGTCGGGATTGATCGCCAGGCCGCTTTTGACCCCCCGTGCCCGGATCGCGCGCAGATCGCGGCGGGCATCCCCGCTGGCCTCGGCGTGGATCGTGACGATGTGCACCCCGGCATCGATGAACTGGGGGATGTACCGGTCGGGCGACGCGATCATGAGATGGGCATCGAGCGGAACGGTGGACACGCGGCGGATCGCATCCACGACCATGGGTCCGAACGTGAGATTCGGCACGAAGTTCCCATCCATCACGTCGAGGTGCAGAAACTCCACCCCGGCCCTCTCGACCGCGGCAATTTCCTCGGCAAGACGGGCGAAGTCGGCGGCCAGAAGGCTGGGCGCGATAGCCACCCGATGATGGGCCGGCACGGGACGATCAGTCGGAACCAGCTGCGACCAGCTCAATGGAATCTCCTTCTCGTATGAGCGTGCCCGGTTTCGGCGACTGGTTGATCACCGTGTTCGGAAATACGCCCCGCTGCGTCTCATAACGAACGCCGGTCACGCGGAAGCCCATGTCCCGCAGCTTGTCCCGTATGAAGAACAGGTCCTGGCCGGTGAGGTCGGGCATGAGATACTGCCGCTTCTCTCCCCCGACCGCTACCACCACGTCGATCGCGCTCCCCTCGATCAGCTCCTCTCCGGCCTGGGGCGTGCTCGAAATCACCGTTTCTCCGGCTTCACCGCCGGCAAGGACCCGGGCCACGCGGCCAACACGCAAGTTATTTTGCCGCAATAATATCCGGCACTGGCGGAGCGACAACCCCTTGATTTCCGGTATGCGCTGCGTGCGCGCGCCGAGACTCAAGACCACGTCCACGGTGCGCCCTTCTTTGATGGTGTCATTCTCCCGCGGCGATTGGGAGATGACGTACCCCTCCGGAACCTCCGTGTGGTATTCCGAACGGCTCACGCGCACGTTGAGCCCGAAGCGTTGCAGTGCCATACCCGCCTGCGCCTGGCTCAAGTTGCGCAGATCAGGGACGATGACGGCGCCGCGCTGGTGGATGAGAGTGGGCATGATCACGAAATTGAACAGCAGCACACCGAGGAGGAAAACGGCCACCAGCGAGACCGCCGTTATTGCAATCGATCGCACGTTCATGGGCATCACTCTATCCGAATCGTTTCCCCGCCGTCAACGAAGAGCGCGCGTCGCCGGCTAGCAGAACTTGTCACCCGGTTCGAGCGGATGGCCGGTAAG
>JBGSIK010000120.1:0-1773 GCA_041742575.1 Candidatus Krumholzibacteriia bacterium | reverse complement strand
AGCCGGCGCAGCTCGACACCTTCCGCTCATTCTATGTGCTCAACACGACCTCGGGGTCCACGCTCAACCCCGCCAGTTATACACAGGTTTCGGCCATGTTGCGCTATGCGGGGCAACATTGCCTCATCTACTGCGACGTGGACACCCTCTCCGGCGGCAACCTCTCGCAGGCGGATTACAACGCCTTCGGCGATCGATTCGAAAACGGGATTCACCTCACCAACACCACGTACTTCGGCACCGAGTCGGATGTGGACGACAACGACAGAGTGTTCATCCTGGTCTCGCCGGTCGTAAACCGGCTCACACCGGCCGGGAGCACGTCTTTCATCGGAGGGTTTTTCCTTTCGATCGACCTGTACAGCCCCGGCGGGGTGATCCCGGCCGGCACCACCAACGAGGCCGAGATATTCTACGTGCTCGCGGCGGACCCGGGCGGTCATTGGGGAAACAAGTTTTCCACCGCGTTCGTTGCGCAGGAAAACGTGAAAACCATCGCGCATGAGTACCAGCACCTGATCAGCATTTCTTTCCGCTTGCGGACGTACGGTATCGCGTATCTTCAAGGCACATGGCTGGAAGAGGGAATGGCACACATGGCCGAGGACCTGAATGGAATCAACGGCAGCAACGTCGGCCGGGCGAATCTCTATCTCGCCGATCCCGGCAACGTGTCTCTCGAGAACGACGCCGCTCCTCTCGAGCAGCGCGGAGGAATCTATCTATTCTTAAGGTACCTGGGGGACCGTTTCGGCAACGGCATATACAAGAGCCTGCTTCAAAGCCGGTGCGTCGGGCGCCCGTGCATCGAGGCGATCACAGGCGAGGGCTTCTACGATACGGTGGGCGATTTTCTGGCGACGTTGTACCTGAGCGGGAAAGACATCACGTCGGACGAGCGGTACCGGTTCACATCGATCGACCTGGAGCAGTTCGCGGCCGTGCGGGTCACGAGTCTGACGGTTGGGGAGGCGACGGCGGCCGGCATGATCAAGCGGACTGCCGGGGATTTCTTTCTGTTCACCAACGGCGCGACGCCCGTGAGCACGTTCACGGTCAGCGCGGACGCGAAAGCGAGCGTGAGGACGTTGGTGGTCCGGACGCAATGATCGGAGGAGGTTTCGCATGACGCTATCGAAACCGCAGCCCTTCCGTCGCGCGGCGCTTGCGACCGCGGTGGCGCTACTCGCGGCCGTGGTCGTAATCGCCTGTGACGGAAAGACCCGCGGCAGGCCCAGGGAGGGGCAACAGATAAAGTTGACCGGAACGCTCTCCCTTCGGGGCAGCCAGCCGTTCCCGACGCTGGTAGTGGAGACGGACGACGGGGGGTCAGTGGTGGTCCAGTCGCAAACCATCCAGGAGGAGCTCCGCGAGCTCGCGGGTATGCGCGTTTCGATCGATGGAAAGGCGCTCGCCCCCATCGACGGCAAAACGCCGGTCGTGAACGCGCTCAGCTATGAGTTGCTCGCACTACCCGGTGGCGAGGTGCCTGTGGTGGGACTTGTCGTGCTCCAAGAGGACCGTTGCGTGCTCGAGGGGGCCGACGGGAGGCGCTACTGGATCGTGGGAGACCTCGCCGGAATCATCCGCGACTTCGAAGGCGCGAAGGTCTGGGTCGCGGGAACTCCTGTCGCGGACGAAGAAGCGGGAGACTTGATACCGCTCCGGGTGACCGGATACGGAGTGCTGTCGGCGCGATGAACGCGCGCCGTGCGCGGGAAGCTGCGAAGCTGTCGAGATATTGCCAGAGAGCCACACATCGGGAAGAGCACC
>JBGSIK010000119.1:0-3143 GCA_041742575.1 Candidatus Krumholzibacteriia bacterium | reverse complement strand
TCGCGGCCGGTTTTGGGAGGCAGCTGCAGTCGATCCACTCCGATTCCACGTCGCTCCACCATGCGGGCGGGGCGGTCACTTCGGGGTCCCATTTGCCGACCAGCAGCGGTTCTCCTTCGAGAAAGCGAAAGTAGTAATACTGCTCGTGGAGACAGCCGGTCTTGCAGCGGTCCCAGGCGTACCGGAACAGGTACGTGTACCCGTGCCACTCGCTCAAGCCGACGATGATTTCGGGACCATCTTCGGTGCGGAATACCGCGGTAGCGCGTGCGATACCGGGAAGACGCATGTAGCTCTCGGCGGCGAGGCAGGGGTTGAAGTGCCGGGCGAATTGCAGTCGTGCCCTGCCGAGTTCGAGAGGGATGACGCCGATGAGACCGAGCTCGGCGTTGAGCTCCTGCCACGGGTAGTAGTCTCCGACCGCGAAGTCGTGGGTTGCCGTCGCATCGAACTGGATTTCGATCTCTCCGGTCCACCGGGCATGAGCCCGCGTCGAAACGAGTGCGTCGAGGCCGTACGCCGAACGGATGGCCGCCAGATCATGCAAGAAGCCGTCCACGAGGTCGGGAATGGGGAAGAGCGCGTCCGATACGCAGAGCGAAAGGATCTCTCCTTCGGCCGGGTCCACGAGCGAATAATCGATGCTCGCGTCACGTGGTTGGGTTTGGGGAGGTGGCGCCGCGTTTTCGGGCTCCGGGACCTCGGGGACCTCGCGGACTTGGGGTCCGCAAGAGCAGGCGCCTAGAGACACGAAGGCGATCCACAGCAGGATCGCCGATCCACAGAAAAACCGCATGCAAGAATCCCCCGATGTCCGATTGGTGGGGTAACCGAAGGAGTATACACCAACCGGCCACCGGGGGAAGGCGGGAATTCGTATATCAAAGCCCCGTGGGCCTGGACGCGCTTCGATCCATGTTCCTTACGTTCGCGTCGTACTCCTTCTTGTCCAGTGCCGCCGCGATGAGCAGCCCGGCACCGATGAACAAGGGAACCAAACCCCATCCCCAGGCCACGTCGGCCTCCGGTGTCACTCGGAGAGCGATCGTGATCGCGAGTCCAAGTCCAAACCAAACCAACCCCTGCGCCCGCCGTTTCGAATAGACGGGCTTTGCAGCTTTTTCCGGCTGCTCGGGGAGCGGGATGCCCTTTTCCATCGCGATTATCCGCTCTTTGTGTTCGAGGTCGCGTTTTCGCCCTTCCATGATGATCGATACGACGGCGATCCCCATCCCGCCGAGGATGGCTACGATCGGGATCATGACGGCGATCTGTTCCGCTTCCATTTCGTATTCCCCTTTCTTGTGGGTGACGGCGCTTCGGCCGTGTCCTTTTGCTCTCCATCGGGTAGGACAGGGGGGGGGCTGGGAAAGTTTCAACCGTCGTTGGGGCGGCGGCGGATCCCTCAGTGAGATTTATTGTCCCGGCCGGTCCGGTTTGGGATAAGATTGAAACCAGACCGGCGATCCGGCCGTCTCACCATCAGGAGACAACAAAGTGACGGGAGTGAGCGATCATGAACTCGTTGCTAAGGCGTTGCAGGGCAATCAGAAAGCGTTTCGCGCCATTGTGGAGCGGCATCACGCCACGGCTTACTCCGTGGTCCGAGCCATCCTGGGCGATCGCGACGATGTCGAGGACGTCCTGCAAAACGTCTACATCAAGATCTACCGCGGGTTGGCCGGTTTCCGCGGGGACGCCCGTCTGTCCACGTGGATCTACCAGATCGCTCGCAACGAGGCGATCAACGCCGCTCGCCGCCGCCGGCCCGAGGCGCAACCGATAGAGGAAATCGCCGTTCCCGCGCCGGAGTCGGCCAGCCCGGAGGCGGAGTACGGCAGGCAGGAGCGGGGGCAACAGTTGGAGAAGGCGATGGCCGGGCTGGAAGAAGATTACCGCATGGCGCTGGAGCTGCGATATATGGGCGAGCGGTCGTACGAAGAAATCGCGGACGTCATGGGGCTCCCGCTGGGGACCGTGAAGACCTACATCCATCGCGGCAAAGCACAGCTGAGGCGCGCGATGGCACGCTACCAACAACGTGTGTTCGAGCGTAAACCGTAGTGGAGCGATGAAACCGGACGATTTCGAAGATTTACTGCCCGCCTACATGGACGGCGACCTCACGGCCGAGCAGCGGTCGCGCATCGAAGCGTGGCTCGATAGCTCGGAGGAAGCGCGCCGGTCGCTCGATGAATATCGGCGATTGGAGTCGATGCTGACGTTGCGGTGTGAGCAGGTGCCGCCGCCCGATCGGATGCTTCACGCCGCCTTCCGGGGCTCGCTCCTCAGTCGGGTACGACTGACCATGGATTCGCTCTTCAGCTTCCCCATGATTTCGAGCGCGCTCCTCATCCTGGTCGGGATCGGCGCTTATCTCTTCCGCGACCCCATCACTGCCTGGTTCTCGCGGACCCCGCCTGTCCCCGGCGCCGATTCCCGGCAGCTTCAGTGGGTCCAAACCGCGATCCAGTATTTCACCGGCGCGGACGTATGGACCCTGACCGCCATTTACGTCGGGCTCACGATCGCGATCCTGCTTTCGACGACCCTCATGCTGATGCGTTTCCTGCGCGATTGACCGGCGTCAATCCTCCAGCAACTTGGGACAGTCATCGGCCACCGGGCACAACGTGCACTGCGGGTTTTTCGCCGTGCAATACGTCCGCCCGTGGGTCGCAATCAAGTGCGAGCCGAACGTCCATTGCTGCTCCGGGAAGATCTTCATGAGATCGTACTCGATCTTGTCGGCATCGGTCTGCGCGGTCAAACCCATCCGCTTCGCCAGGCGGATCATGTGCGTGTCGACGACGATGCCGGGAACGCCGAAGACGTTTCCGAGCAGGACGTTCGCAGTCTTCCTTCCCACGCCGGGGAGTGTGAGCAGATCATCCATGGTGCGGGGGACTTCGCCGCCGAAATCATAGATGATCGACTTGCACGCGGCCTTTATGGCCTTGGTCTTGTTGTGGAAGAACCCTGTGCTGCGGATCGCCTCTTCCAGTTCGGAGTCGGGGGCGTTGACGTAGTCCTCCGGCGTCCGGTACTTCAGGAAAAGTTCTTTGGTGACCATGTTCACCCGCTCGTCGGTGCACTGCGCGGCGAGGATCGTGGCCACGAGCAGCTCGAGCGCGTTGGTGTAG
>JBGSIK010000118.1:0-3992 GCA_041742575.1 Candidatus Krumholzibacteriia bacterium | reverse complement strand
GCGACCGCGTAACGCCCGTCCGACGGGTTGAGGCCCACCGGCCAGTGGTTCCACGGGCCGGCGACCGGATCGGGCGTGTGCTTCGACTGCTCACCCGCGCCCCATTGCCCGATCTCGACCCCTTCGCGGTAGACGGCGAACACTTTCCATTGCGACTTGAAGTTGATCCGCTTGATGCAGGCGTCCTTCAGCGGGTTGGGCGGCACGTGGTTCGGCGGAGCCCAGGTCAGCTCGGCCGTCTCGCCGCGGAGATTGGCCACGCTCAGGGCGGTCAGTTCCACATTATCGATACAGGTCGTGCCCGGCTGTGAGAGGAACTGCGTGTCGTGCCAACCGCCGTCGACAGCTTCCACGAAGCGCACGCCCACGCCGTCGGGATAGATGAAGTAGTACTCGTCCACCCACACGTTCACGCCGGGAAAGACGTAGCCGACGTCAATCGAGGGATAACGCCAATGCACAACGACCCGCGCGGGCGTATTCTCGATCAGCCGCACGTGTCCGAACCGTCCGCGCTTGTCGGCCATGTGTTCGGCGCAGCCGTGGGGACCGCCGATCTCCTTGCTCTGGTCCGACATCCATTTGTTGTTTTCGGTGACCCAGCCGGAGCCGAAGTTCGGCCCCTGCCAGAAGACGACGTTGCCCGGCACGCTGTCGAAGCGGACGACGATGTCGCGGTAGGGGCTGGGGCGCCAGAGGTTGTCCCAGAGTTCGTGATACTTCAGCGTTGTGTAGGCGGCACCGAAATGCGGCGCCGGTTCGCCGGTTACCTCGCCCGGCAAGATGCGGCGCTGGAGGTCGGGACTGGCGAGTTCTTCAGCCGGGGGGCTGAAGCGGCGGTGCGACCGCGCCACCTCCTCGGCCGTCAGGGCCCGATCGTAGACACGCACCTCGTCGATCAATCCCTCGATGCCGTAAACGAGCGGCAGGTTGTTGTTCACTGCGTAGTCGCTGTGAGAAACCGGATCGGAAATTTGTTGCGGATCGCCGTTCAACCCGATCAGGAGGGCCCGATTCGGCGCCTCGATCGGTCCGGTGGCCGGGCGCGATTCGATCAGCCGGCCGTCCGCGTACAGGCACATCCGCTCGCCATCGTATGTGGCTGCCAGATGCGTCCAACGATAGGTGGGGAGCGTCGTGTCGGGATCGATCGTCTCCTCGGGCAGTAAGACACCCCCGCCCACCTGCTGCCCGTTGAGTTTGAAGATGGGGCGGCCGTAGGGATCGATGCCCAGCATGTAGCCCTGCATCCTCCAGGGCCGATAAGTGTACGGATCCCGATATCCGTGCTTGTATTCCTGCTTGCCGATCGGCTTGCCCGCCGCATGGTGAATGATGCCGGCATCGTTCCAGGGATAAGCGCCCAGCACAACCCAGGCCTCCAAGGTGAGTTCGTTGGCGATCTTTGGAAGCTTGTCGGCCGGAAGAGCCACCCTGGAGTGATAACCGTCGAAGGCGAGTGCCGTGCCCGAGACACCCCGCTTCCAAAGCGTCGTGTTGCCGTCAATCGGGCAACGGGTGCCGCTGACGGTCTCGGTCGTATGGCCTGCCGCCTGATTCGCTCTCGCGTTTGCGACGGCCACGCCTTCCGCCGGACCACCGCTTGCATCGCCTTCAACCGGGTTTCCCCGCGGTCGTGCGGAGTCGTCGAAGGTCAACCTAACAACGGACCCCTCGTTGGCCTCTTGCCGAACAGGTGCGGCGTCGACCGCTTTGTCCAGGCCCGTCGAACGCTCGTCAAACTTCGCCGCGGGTCCACCCCGAGTGAGCGACTGCTCAACGATTCCGTCCTGGGTTAGTCGGATATGGTGAAGGATGACGTTGGTCGGGTCGCCGAAATCATCGAGCCGCGGTCGACCGACGCGGATCTCGCGCGTCACCGACCCGTCCGGCGTGACCGTAAACAGCTCGTGGATCACCTCTGTCATCGCTACCCGCGTCGGGTCGGGCACATGCCGCCAGTGAACGACAATGCGCTGGGGTGTGGCCTCAATCAGACGAACGTATGAGCAGAGGCACATCGGATCGTCTCGGTACTCAACCAGCCGCTTGACGGGAAACTTCCCCTTGGCCGTTTCGAGATACGGCAGGTAGCCCGTCTGGCGGCTGAAGACAAGCCGGTGCCCACCGTCGATGCTGACCACCAAATCGGCATACCGGCCCCAGCGAATCTCGCTCTGCTGGCGATACTTCTCGACCGGAACGCGGATCGCCGTATCGGCGTCCGCAACGGACGCGTCGGGAAAGCTCCTTCCGGCGGATTGCCCGTCGGGGTCTTCGATGGCACCGCGGCGGAACTCTCGGGCGGCGCTTGCGGGCACCTCCGCCAGCACCTCCGGCAACACCGTCTGCTCGTAAGGAAGCCGGGTATAGTAGGCGTGGAACTCTTCCGCGCGAAGAGGCGCGGCCAACAGTAGAACGCTGAGCAGCGCGGTGCTGATTCTCATAAGACTCTCCAGCGACTAGTCCTTGCGGTGAACGGGGACGAGCGGACGACTGCGGCCACAGCCGGAGCAGTCAATGACTATCGGCGCTCTCACCGCATGTTGTCCCCCCATGCAAACGACATAGGAAACGAGTTGCGTCGCGGTCTTGGCCCCCCAACACCACAATCTATTCCGCGACCCGAAGTGGACCGGGATCGTTGCAGCGCGGCGCCCCGCTGGCGATACCCGGCATTACGCCGCCGGGTTGATGTCCGATTTTTCCTCCAGGCGGTCTGTCCGGTGTGGGCGTTTCGGGCACGTCGTCGCAGGTTTGCTCGGCCCAGGTGTCGAGAATTCCACGGAGACGTTTGAGCGTGGCAGCGTGTTCCGGCTCCGCGGCCAGATCGTTGAACTGGTAAGGATCCTCGGCGACGTTGTACAACTCTTCCGCCGGGCGGGGCTGCCGCATGACGTCCATCTGCTCGGGCTTGAGATTCCCGTCGCGATACTGCTGCCACAGCTCTCCGCCCGCGGGATAACGCTTCGCTTCTTCGCACAGGATCATCCGCTCGGGGAACGCGTTGCGGATATAGAGCCACTCGCCCGTTCTCACCATCCGCTCGTGAGCCTGGAAGACGTGCCAGTTATGCTCGGCAAAGACGTAATCGCGCACGATGGCGTGGGGATCCTGCCACACGGAGGTCAAGCTCACGCCCTGGATGCGTGGATCGGACTTCACGCCCGCGAGTTCCAGCACCGTGGGCCCGATGTCAATCACGCTCACCAGCGAATCGGACTGCGTTCCCGCGGCGACCTTCGGCCCGCAAACGACGAAAGGCGTGCGGATGCCGCTGTCATACAGGCGGGTTTTGCACCGCGGGAAGGGCCGCCCATTATCCGAGATGTAGATGATGTAGGTGTTGTCCGCGATGCCCTGACGCACAAGCTCTTTCCGCAACTCGCCGAGATAATAATCCGTTCGCGAGACCTCGTGGTAATAGTCGGCAAGGTCCTTTCGGGTCTTGGGACCGTCGAACAGGAAGGGCGGTACCTTCACTTTGTCCAAGTCGTACACCGGGGCCTTGTCATCGAACGACCAGTCGCGATGCGCGTCGTAAGAAGCAAACCAGCAGAAGAACGGCTTGTCTCTTGGGCGGTCTTGCAACAACGGAATCCAGTTCTCTTGACCGCCCGGGCCTTTGCCGCCCACGACCACGTCAAACGCCTGCCGGACTACCGGTCCCATGTGGTTCTTGCCGGCCAGCACGGTGTAGTAGCCGCTTTCCTTAAGCGCCTGGGGAAACATGTACTGATCGGGTGGCAACGGCGTGTGCAGTTCGCACGCGCCGGTGTTGTGCGGATACCGCGCGGTGATGATGCTGCACCGGGTCGGGCTGCAACTGCTTGTGGTCAGGTAAGCCCTCGTGAACAGCATCCCTTCACGCGCCAACTGGTCGACGTTGGGTGTCTGGACGACTTCACTGCCGTAGCAACCGAAATCACCGGCCGAGATATCATCCGTGAGATAGAAGATGAAATTCGGCCGTGCTTCCGTATCGGCGGCTT
>JBGSIK010000117.1:0-2046 GCA_041742575.1 Candidatus Krumholzibacteriia bacterium | reverse complement strand
CCGGCAACGTGCGCGAACTCAAGCACACCATGGAGGCCTTCGCGGCGACGGGGATCCTTGTGCCGGCCGGTGAACGCCTCATGGCGGTTTGCGAGGAGGAGGCCGGCGACCTCATCCATTTTCCCTACGAGCAAGCGAAAGCGGCCGCGCTTCGCCGCTTCCAAAGCTGCTACGTGCGGGCCGTCCTTGCCGCCCACGGCGGCGACGTCGGGCTGGCGGCCGAGAAGATGGGCATGTCCCGCTGGGGACTGCAGAAGATACTGAAGCAGCTCGAAGAACCGGCGAAATCCGGGGAATAATCCCCACTGCTTGTTTTCCTACCCCCTCACGTGACTTCAACTGCTGCCTCGCGGACCACCAACTGTTGTTGCCGGCGGTCCGCGTCGACGGAGGGCGCGCTTTCCGTTGACCGACAACGGATTGCGAGGCGTGCCGCGAAAACACTCGGCAACCCGCGTTGAACGCAACATCACCCCACGTGTGCCGGTCACGCCTGTCGTGGCATCCAAAAGGAACATGTGTTCCAACGGGTTATCAATACCGGTAGACCGATTGGCCAACCACCGGTGCGAGAGGCACAATCTGTGCATTTTCGATGCCGCGGAGTCCGACGGTGGGAACGCCCGGAGAAGGCGGTTAGGAGGTCCGCGTCAGATGGCATGTCGTGGGACAATGGGAAGATCGAAGCGAACGAATAGGCCGGTTCTGTTGTGGATCGAGGATGACACCGTGTTTCTGCAGGAACTGTTCCGCGTGTGGCAACCTGATTTCACATTGAACACGGCAACGTCGAGCTTCGAAGCTCTCAGCGTCCTTGCGGAATGTGTTCCGGATCTCATTTGTCTCGACCTTTCCCTCCCGCACCACTTGGCTACAGTCAACGATGAGGAGGGTTTCGCGCTGTTGACCGCGATTCGGGAGCGTCTTCGGCTCGATGCGCCCATCGCGGTGGTCACACGGCACACGGATCCGACGATTCGGGAGCGGGCCTTGGAACTGGGTGCGGATGCTTTGGTCACGAAACCCGTCAAAATAGATCACTTGGAGGGTGTTCTGAAGCGTCTGCTGGCGAACCGGCATTAGGTTATCCATAGAAGTCCGACATCGTTGCTGCGGGGGGAGAAGGGGTGTCTGGTACGGCACCCCTTTTTCATTCGCTGAAGGGGCGGGCGGTGCGCGCGGGGCGGCCGCCGGCGACCAGGTGATCGCTGCTAATCCTTCACCCTGCACACCACGATCGTGACATCGTCGTCCTGGGGAAGGCCGCCTGCGAACTCCCGGCCGGCTTTGTGGATGCAGTCCACGATTTCCCCTACGGGTTTGTGGCGATGAGTTCTGATCACGTCGAGGGCGCCATGAGTATCGAGTTGATCACCGTCCTGCGTGTGGCTCTCGGTAATGCCGTCGGTGAGCAGGACCATGAGATCCCCCGCTTCCAGTGAAATCCGCGGGCCGATCGTGTGCCCTCGTTCCGGCGAGATATTGAGGGGCAAGCCGGTGCTGGCCAGCTCCGCTTTGACCGCTCCCGAACGATCGAGGACGTAACCCGATGTGTGTCCCGCGTTCACGTACGTCAGCTGCCGCGTGCGAATGTCGATGGAGACGACGAGCAGGGTGACGAAGTTGTCATCGTCCAGATCGGCGGCGAGGCTCTGGCTGAGCGCGGTGAGTAGGTCGCCCAGATCGGAATGGGTCCGGACCAGCGAACGGAGGTGGGCGCGAGTCTGCGCCATGATCAGCGCCGGGCCGAAACCGTGACCCTTCACGTCGCCGATGGCGATGCCAAGACGATCGCCTGGCATCATGAGGTAGTCGAAGTAGTCTCCGCACACCGCCTTGACGGGGAACACGGAACCGGCGATATCCAGACCCGGGATCTCGGGGGAGGCTTGGGGATACAGCTTCTTCTGCACGAGAGCGGCCAGCTGCATCTCGAGCTCGAGTTGTTCCTTTTTTCTGCGCTCGGTGATGTCCTTCACCACGGACACGAAATGGGTGATGCGCCCCGTGGCGTCCTTCATCGGCGTGATGGTCTGCTCGGCGTGG
>JBGSIK010000116.1:0-1982 GCA_041742575.1 Candidatus Krumholzibacteriia bacterium | reverse complement strand
TCTTGATGTAGTCGGTTTTTTTGTCGCCGGGGTACTTGAAGATGATGATGTCCCCGGGCTTGGGCGCTCGCATTTCAGGCAAGCGCCAGCCCACCAGGGGCAGCTTGGCCCCGTAGATGAACTTGTTCGCGAACAGGAAATCGCCCACCAGCAGCGTGTCTTCCATCGACTCCGACGGGATACGGAACGCCTGTATGAAGAAAGTGCGGACGAACAGCGCCAGGGCCACCGCCAATACGATGATCTCGGCGTATTCGCGGACGATGGATTTTTTCTTTTTCCGTTTGGTGGTTGCAGTCATTTCGTTCGGCACGCCCTCTCGTGTTTCCCGTATCAACGTGGCGTTAGCATTTCGCGCGGGTCCTGTCGCCGATCACCCCGCCCGTGCTCGCTAGCGCTCCGCTCGGGACGGGGGCCCCATCGGCGCCACCCGCGCGAAATGCCATGGCACCTTTGGGACATATCGCTAGCTCGAGCGATCGACCTTCAACACGGCGAGGAAAGCCTCCTGGGGAAGCTCAACCTTGCCGATCATCTTCATTCGCTTCTTGCCTTCCTTCTGTTTCTCCAGAAGTTTCCGTTTACGCGTGATGTCGCCCCCGTAGCATTTGGCGGTGACGTTTTTCCGCAGTGGCCTCACGTTCGTGCGCGACACCACCCGGGTCCCGATGCAAGCCTGTATGACCACTTCGTACAGCTGCCGGGGGATGACCTCCTTCAAGCGAGAGGCCATCTCGCGGCCGACAGCGTACGCATTATCGCGATGGACGATCATCGAAAGCGCATCGACCGGATCGCCATTGATGGCGATGTCCAGCCGGACGAGATCGTTCTCGCGGTGGCCCGCGTATTCGTAGTCGAGGCTCGCGTAGCCCCTGCTCACGCTTTTCAGCTTATCATAATAGTCCACCAGGATTTCCGCCAGCGGCATGTCGTACCTCAGGGCCACGCGATCCTTGGTTATGTAAACCATCTCCAGGTATATACCTCTGCGCTCCTGGTTAAGTTTCATTATACTACCGACAAATTCGCTCGGGGCAATGATCTCTACCCGCACCACCGGCTCCCGGACGTGATCGACGGTACCCGCGTCGGGGTAGAACGCGGGGTTATCGACCGTGACCACTTCTCCGTCCTTGAGGTGCACGAAGTAGGCCACGTTGGGCATGGTGGTGATGAGGTTGAGCGTGTACTCGCGTTCAAGGCGTTCCTGGATGATCTCCATGTGCAGCAGCCCCAGAAACCCGCACCGGAAACCGAATCCGAGAGCGGCGGACGTCTCGGGTTCGAACACGAACGAGGAGTCGTTGAGTTGGAGCTTCTCCAGAGCCTCGCGCACCGCCTCGTAGTCTTCGGAGTCGACCGGGTAGAGCCCGCTGAAGACCATGGGCTTGATATCCTTGAAGCCGGGGAGCGCTTCCTCGCACGGGTTGTCGTCGCCGGTCACCGTGTCGCCGACTTTGGTTTCGCTCAAGCTCTTGATACCCGTGACGATGTAGCCCACTTCCCCCGCCCGCAACTCCGTCGCCGGCACCATGCCCATGCGGAAATGACCCAGTTCCACGGTCTCGAAACGCTTGCCGTTCGACATCATCCGGACCGCCTGACCGGCCCGCAGTCCGCCGTCGAACACGCGGACGTACGTCACCGCCCCCTTGTACATGTCGAAGTGCGAGTCGAAAACGAGCGCCCTCAGCTTTCCCTCCGGGTCTCCCGCCGGCGGCGGGACACGCACGATCATGGCTTCGAGCAGCTCGGCCACACCGGTGCCGTCCCGCGCGCTCACGCGCAGAATCTCGTCCTCGGTGACGCCCAGCAGCTCGGTGATCTCGTGGACGACTTCGTCGACGCGGGCCGTGGCAAGATCGATCTTGTTCACGACGGGGATGATTTCGAGTCCCTGGTCCGCCGCGAGGTAGACGTTGCTCACCGTCTGCGCCTGGATGCCCTGCGCGGCATCGACCACAAGGATCGCGCCTTCG